>NZ_JACJDT010000028.1:0-57979 GCF_014163675.1 Pseudoalteromonas sp. SR44-5 | reverse complement strand
AAGAAATAGTCGAACAGGTTTCGCAAGCGTGGAATAAATTCATTTCTGTTCCTGATACGGTTAAAAGCATATGCTCTAGAGACTGGATAAAATTGACTTAATCTTTATGCAGATTGGTATTAATCGTATCAAGCTTAAGCAAAAGAACCGCCAACCGTAATCCTATCGAATAAACCGGTTAGTTCTCACTCTAAACTTAGGCTATAGCTTTTAGGCTTATCTCACAGTTTTCAATAGTAAAACTATTTCCTTTAGTGATTTCGACTTTTTTATCATCTGTTTCAGAGTTAAAAAATATTTTTTCACCCTCAAGAGAAATACTACCAATCTGTTTTAATACTGCTATGCCTTGACTTGTTAAGTTAATATCCATGTCATCTGTAAACCCAACGGAGATAGGATCTGCTCCAAGTGTTAAATTAAAACTATGAGGCTTTACTAAAGAGATTCCAGTTTGAATTGGTTTTAATGTGACATTAATTGATGCTTTGCGAAATACCTCTTCTGATGTTGCGACCATAAGCCCTATTACAGCACCAGTTACAACAACACCCATCGTATAACTTAAACCAAGGTTCATTACAACTAGGCCAATTGCTCCACCAACTGCACCAGCAATTAATGCAACCTGAACTTTTAAGTTAGGAATTCTTAACGAAGCAACATACCCTGCTGCCGCACCACTGATACTCCAACCAACTAGTCGTCCTATACCATCAGAAAAAATGCTCATCGACAAAAATGCTAACAAACCACCTGCGGCCCCAATCCCAAGCCCTTTAGCTGCACCATTAAGTATTTTATTTGTATTATTCCATGAGTTACTTTGGTAATAATTTTGTACATAGACAAGAAAAGCACCTATGAGAGCTGCGTCTATAGCACCTGTGAAAACCCAACTGCTAAAAGGTGAATCAAGAAGACCTAAAATGTTTGCCAAAATGGCACTAGCACCACCACCAATACCGGCTCCTGCTGCGAATAAACCCTTTTTATTTATCATATTCCGTCCTATAGAAAAATTTATTAGTGTAACTAATTTAAGTTGAGCAAACGTCACCTAGTGATGCCTATTTTAATAAACCAAAAACTGCTATTTATTTGCTATGATTGTTTTGTTGTTAACATGTATGTCTTATACTTTTTTATTTACTATCGACCATTTGAATATTCAATAATCGGTCGCCCCTCCCATTTCCAATTAATAAATTAATTCCGTCTGTAACTTCAATTTGGCTGCCAATTGTATAAGCCTCCTTTGTTGTCGCATTAATTAAGTTAGGCATATTTTCATTCACTAAATACCAAGCATTATTATGAAAAACAAAATACCCTTGTCGTTTTTTATCACTTTCTTGTAATCTTTCATTCGGTGTAATAAAGCGATTTGTGTGCCAGCGGTACAATGACTGATTCGTATACACCATTAATCTATGATTGTCAGAAACAAAACGACCTTTTTCTCTTTCTGAATAGAAATTAATAACCGGAAGCAACCCTCGATATTTAGTGCTGCAAAAAGGACACGTTGGAGATAGTGTGTTGTCAAAAATATACCAGCCTTGTGAGCACGTATCATTAACGCATGGCTGAATCAAATCAATCGATTTAATTAGCGCGCTTTCCCACTCATCAGCTGTTGGTCTGCCCTGAGGCGAATGAAGCCCTTCAATAAACGCTCTTTCGAATAACTTACTTATGTAAGGACCTGTGATGGTATAAGGCAGTTTATTTGTGTCTTTCCAAGGTAGCTCTGTTGCTTTTACTCTTTCTACTTTTATTCTGTTATCAGCGTTTGTAGGGTGTTCCACAAATAGAGCTTTTTCGCCCATTGATAACATTTCATCTTTTTGTGGGTCTAAATCTCTTACTTTATCGCCTCGCAAGGGGTGGCGTAATAATAAGTAGTTATAGATTAGTACCGCTAATGCATGCCTATCAGTGGATATATTTGGTAAACACCTAGCAGGATCTGTTTTAGATAAGTGCGCAGTGGCTACAACCTCAGGTGCAATAAAGTCAGGTGTGCCTACTACGTCTGGCGGGTACTTTCCTGGCACAACAAGGCCATCAATATCAATGATAGTTGCAAGCCCTTCGACGGGCGACACAAGCACATTTTTATAACTTAAATCTGAGTGGGCAAGTCCTGCTGCATGTAATCTACGTACGGCTCTGGCAATAGTAAGGGATATTTTTAAGTATTTAGACCAATCTCCTTTTTCACGTTTATCAAGAAAACGATTTTGATTATTTGCAGATGCAAACCACTTACCTTGTTTTTCTTTGCCTTTGATATTTAAAAAATCATTATTGACTGAGCCGTAATCAAAAAAGAAATGAGGCTGATACGATGGCACAACGATGCCTGTGCGACCGTCGTGTTCAACAATTTTTTCAGGCCAACAAAAAAAGTTTTTCCAGTAATCACCTGTTTCATGTTGAAAAACACTTTCACGATACCGACCCGTGATCATCTCTAGTCGTTCTATACTTGCATGATCTAGCTCGTCTCTATAAAAAGCGACCACATAAGATTTACAAGGGCTAAAGTACACATCTTTCATTGCACCTGAACCAATAATCTCATCAACAAATTCTACTGTAGAGCCATCAAGTGCGTTTATTTTAACAACTGTCATAAATCACTCCTTAACTAGGCAAACAGAAATTGTACGATCGTCATGGTTACCCTTTGACCAAAAATCCATCCACTGGGTTAAACCTTTTAAGCCATCTTCGCGGTTCTTGTTTGTAATATGCGGCTCTAACTCATTCCATAATCGATCCCAATGAGGTAATGAATCTAGTTGTTTTTCTGTTTCAAACCATGCATCGGTGATCCCATCTGTAGCAAGAATAAGAGCACTCATTGATTCAACTTTTTCTACTCTAACGCGCCTGTAAACACTACCATCTTCAAATATTCTGTTATCTAAAAATCGAGTTTGTCCAGCAAATTCACCACTGTCTGGCTCGCCCATTAACACTACTGTTTTATTTTTATCATATATTGCAATACCACCGTCACCAATCCAAAAAGAAATAACAAGGTAACCACCTTGCACTTTTTTATGTGCGGCAAGTATTAATGTTGTAGAGAAGTCTTTTACGCTGTCGCCTTTACTTGCATCAACACAATTATTTATTGCTTTAGCGGCACTAAAAACAGCCTTTACAATAGTATGTTGGTAAACTTCGAGTAATGATTTTTGGTTTTCTTCGTTACTATCATTAGAAAAATCATTATATGTCTTTTCAAGTGCGCTGCCATAATGCCCATTTAAAGACTCTTTAAGTGAATCGGTTGCATTACTAACAGCTACAAATGCGCCTTGGCGAGAATATTTGCACGAACCTGCACCATCAGCAACACAGCTTATAATCCATTCGGATGACTTATCACAATAGAGTTTAAAATCGTCATCACGATGAATACCTTTGTGAGCATGCGAGCGCCCTCTTACACTGCACCCCATTAATAACATGCTACTATTTTCACAATATGCGTGGTGGGTATCTGGTTTATGAAAACGAGCCGTTTCATCTGAGGGTATATTTTTCCAAAGTGATTTCGGATCTGGCACAAAAGTTACTTTTATTCTTACAACAACACTCTGAACTTGCCCATTAGCAAGTGGGGTTGAACCGTATAAATCAAACTGATGATCGCCAACTTGAGTAGTTGTGCCAGATAGCATTAATTTATCTGGATCAAATTCTACTCCCTCAAATTCATCAACACTTTTAGTTTGAAAAAAGCTGATCTTTGTATTGGCTTCACTCTCAAAAGATATTGATTCTGAAAACAACGTATTTATTTTAAGATTAGGTAATCGGACATTAATGACCAAAGGCGGTATTTGTTTATTTACACTTAAATTGTTCTTTTTTTTATGCAATTTTCCACCCTCAAAGGTTGTTAGACGCACCACACTCTTGTCATTCTTTACTAATGGAGTAAGTTCATTAAGTAATGCATTGATATGATGCTGTACAACGGTTTGATCTAAATATTGGTTAGCTCGCTTTTGAACAAATGACTGTCTGGTATTTGTAAGTGAAGCTTGGAGTAGAATCTCAAATAATGCTTGTTCAAGCTTTACTTTGCTCATTAGCCCTGGCCTCGCGTAATAGAAAAATCACTGCTTCCTTGACTGAACTTAATACTTTTTTCGCACCATGGACACATAACAAGATCCTCGTCACCAATACACAATAGTTTACCACAACCGCACATTGCAAAAGCTGACTGATTTCCGCATTGCGGGCAAGGCGGAATACCATCAAGAGAAGAAGTATCGACGCTCTGTGCAACATAGTTATCAGAGGACCATTCAAAGTAACTTTCTTCTAATTTATAAGCGCCTTCGAGATGATAATACTTATGGTTTGGAATAAAGCGCTCCATACCTTCAACGAGTCTTGGTTTAATGTATTTAATTAGATAAGGACGCCGATTAGTTGAACAACGCCCGGTTAACGTTACACAACTTGTATCAGAAATATTCTGTTCAGAGGTATCCCTAATCACTTTTAAGCCAGCGTTATCAACTTTATCTAAAGATACTGGAGAATTTTTATTGTTTAACTCTATCATTTGACTTTGTGCTTTAACGGATGCACTTACCCACTCAATAAATTTAAAAAATTGATTTTTACCTGTATTTTCTAGCGCTAATACGGAATTTGCAACTTGATTTAATATATCAATATCTGCATTTAGACCCAGTGTAATGGCAATAAGGCTAGCATTTTTAGCGTACTTATCTTGCCAACGCGTAATTGCCTTACTAGGGTTATCTGTTGGTTTCCCATCAGTAATAAGAAAAACAATAGGTTCCCAATCACCACGGGTTTCATACGTGGTTTTTTTTACATTGGTATCTATTTCATCCATCAATACATTTAATGCGCTACCCAAAGAAGTTCCACCACCAACAGGAATTTTAGGTGGATAAAAAGAAATTAAATCAACTAAGGGGGCAATTACTTTAGATTTTCCTGCAAATGCAATGATACTAATGAACACAGTTTCTAATGAATTAGGATCTTGACGCAAAGAAGAAACAATACTCTCGATTCCTTTCTCCATCAACTCAATTGGCTCTCCTGTCATTGACTCTGAAATATCTATAACAAAAAAAATGGGTAATCTACGCATATTATTTCCTTATAATACGATTTGAAACTCAGGCGGTGGAGGTGGTAATGAGTTTTCTAATGGTCCATCAACACCCGAGCTCATAGAGCCTGCTGCAATAGAATCACTAACCCATTTAAAAAATTGCGCGAATGCAGAACTTTCCATATTGTCTAATACAACAACATTCTTTGTTAATTGTTTTAAAAACTCAGGTTTTGCTTTTGGACCCGCTGCACAGGCAATTATTTCAGCAAAGTTACTAGCCTTAACTTTAGGCAGGCTTTCTTTAAATACCATCAAGTCTGAAGGTGAACCATCTGTCATAATAAATAGCATGGGCCTAAAGTCTCCTTTAGTCTCATCAGAAGATTTAATGACATTTTTTGCTACTTTATCAACTACAAACTCTAGCGCTTCTCCCATATGAGTAGCACCAGATTTAGGTAATTCAATTTCTGAAAACTGCGCACTTTCAAGTGGAGTTAATGGTAAAATTTCTTTGATTTCACGATCAAAAGTTATTAAAGATAAATATACTGATTCAAGTGCATATGGGTCTTGTCTGAGTGCAGTGAGCATTGAACTAATACCGACATTAACTGCATGAATAGGCTCTCCTTGCATAGAGCCTGAGCTATCAATTAAGAGATATACTGGTAATCGTCGACTCATGACGAGCTCCTACTTTTTGGTTAAATCAACTAAGTTAATTTCAGGTGGTGGAGGTGGTAGGTCTGATAGTTGTGATGCTTCAGACTCACCGTTTTCGACTTTTTGAGAGTTTGTTGAAATACTTGCAGATACCCATTCAAAAAAAGCTGATATTGCATTCGAGTCTGTATTTTCAAGATGCACAACATTCTCAGTAATTTTCGTGAGTTCATCTATTTTTGCATGATGACCAGCAGCACACGCAACTATAATACCCATTTTAGTTGCTTTTAAATCATCAATGCCTTTTTGAAAGTCATCCGTTGCACCACCATCACTAAATACAAAAACTAATGGCCTCCAATCGCCTTTTTCTTCTAAGGTCGTTGTTTTGACTTCTTCATTAACTTTGTTCGCTAATAGAGTAAGTGCAGACCCTAGTGATGTAGTACCTGATGGAGTGAGTTCAGGTGCTTGAAACGACATCAAGTCTGTAAGTGGCACTGACTGAACCGCTTTACTGTTAAACTCAATTATCGATAAAAATGCAGTTTCCAATGCGTAAGGGTCTTGGCGTAAAGAAGAGAGTAAAGTTTCTAATCCATTTTTTACAGATTCAATCGGTTCTCCATACATAGATCCAGATGTATCTAATAATAGGTATACTGGTAAACGTCTCATTATGAGCTCCTAAATAGGTAATGATAAAAACTAATCTCAGAGGAAACAGCCAATATAAACTAACAACACAAGATAATAATTGTCATTATTAATTTATGAACATTTTTGCTTAGAGTCTCGTCTACACATTAGCTTTTATAACTGATTTATAAATCAAACTCAGATGGTAAAATACCAACAGCATTACAAGCATCCTTAATTGCTTGCTTTTCATCTGCGTCAAAATCTCCATCAGCTCCACCAATAATAATACCTAATTGAATACAAGCTCTCGCTTGGTCTTGCTTACCTTTTAAAGCACTTAACGCTTGAATGGCTTCTATTTTACCAAAATCATAATCCGCTTCTAATTTATTACAATAAAAATCGAATTTATCTTTTAGATCCGATGCAGAAAAAACTTTTAAAGACTCATTAGACATAATAAAACCAGTCGTTTTTTTCCGCTCATCCGCATCTATATCACCATCAGCGGCTGCAACTAATGCACATATAGCCATTGAAGCATCTGCAAATTTCTTGTTTTTAAATTGTCCAATGTTCTTTTGTAAACTATCGTTTGCATCGCTTATTTTTTCTTTAACGTTATTCCAAAAACTCATACTATTCTCCATTAATTGTTTATAAACGGACTTAATTGCCCTTTTTTAACATAAAACTTTTTTTCAGCGAGCTCTAACATGGGGATATCTACAGGTAAATTACCGTATGCCTCTTCAACTGAGCACGTTAATTTTTCACCCGCAATTAACGTATTAAATCGCGCTACTTTTTCTTCAATTTGGCACTCTGTACCAATTAATCCATTTAGTACATTAGCATCTTCTTTCAATAATGTACCAATTACTCTTTCAACGGGCCATTGTAGTTTATTAACTATACCTTCAATAAAGTATTGGGGCGA
The DNA here is from genome assembly GCF_014163675.1 of Pseudoalteromonas sp. SR44-5. Taxonomy (NCBI): domain Bacteria; kingdom Pseudomonadati; phylum Pseudomonadota; class Gammaproteobacteria; order Alteromonadales; family Pseudoalteromonadaceae; genus Pseudoalteromonas; species Pseudoalteromonas sp. SR44-5. Next base: position 50,597 of record NZ_JACJDT010000028.1, on the reverse strand, counting down.
AGCGGTAATAATCCAAATTTCTACCCCTTGAGCGTGTAAATGCATCATTCTGTCTACAACAGGTTTAATAGGTGTTAATTTTTCAGCGGTATCTAAGCCTGCTTGAAATACTAGTTCGTTACTTTTTTTGTTTAAAGAAAGCATATAAAAATGCTGCTTAATTGAGTTTTTTATTGTTCTTCTGGATACTTTTTGTTTGGTAAATATGGGTAAAAGATAAGTAAAAAGAGGTCTTTTACCTAAAAAATACTTGAATAAAAAACTCAAAGAGTTTTCTTTCACTAGTGTTTCGTCAAAATCAAATACTGCAATTTTTTTCATAACTAATCTACATCTTTTATAAGTGCACAAGCACCAAATGGCATTTCAGGTAGTACACATACCTCAATACTTTTTTCGTTGGCAATAGTAATTAAATGTGCGATATTTGGGTTGTTAGCGTCATTTACAATTAAAAGATCTGGCACCCGTCGTAACATCACTCGTGTTGCTTCAGCAATTCCGGGTTTAATTCTGTTTATATCAGTCACACTAAATTTGCTCATTAATAAACGAATATAATTTTGAGTTAGCTGATGGCGTGCTTCTCTTTGCTGCTGATCTGGCACTGCTGCTAATTTATAATATACAGTTTTAAAGCAATTGGAAATTTCAAAAATAAACCAATTTGAATGATCATATTGAGCTAAATGCTCATACGAAATACACCCATGAAAATCATCTTTTTTAATCTGTTCATTAATAACTGAGCGACTAATTAAACCACTTACTGTTGAGTTCATTAACGCACTGGGTATTGCATAGTCTTGGTAAGTAACTGAGTAATCGGCAGTTCCACCTATATCAGATACAACATATAACGTATTGCTTATGTTAACTTTACGGCTGGCATTATAATCTTCAATCGCTTTTTTAAGCTCTTTAGTAATAACACCTTTGGCAGTCCAACCATCAATAAATACGATGCTTTGAGGAGGTATTTTCAAATCAAAAATAAGATAATCCAATGCATTAACATCAATACCTTTATCGCGAACAATACTAATTGAGTAATGCGTTGAATTATATTGTGAGTAGTTGTTTATACCTTTATTAACAAGCACGCCAATAGGTGTGCCCGCTCTAACTAAAGAAACAATACACACATCTTGCTTAATATTATTGGAAATGAGGCAAGATAGATTAAGAATTTCTTCAGCTAATTTATGCTTATATTTTGCTGTTAAATCATGAAATAACTTTTCATATTCAGGTGTTGGCTTACTTTCTTGGCTAACCATTTGAGAGTAATGCAATTGACCCGTTTGAATTAATCTTTCTTTATCTTCGATAGAATGAAATTCTGGTTTTATTTTTTTTAATAAGAATATGCAATCATGCTCTGGATAACTACCAATTAGTGGTGTTTTCATTGATTTAGTTCCCTATCTAAAATTTGCGAACCGTTGGGAACAATTAAAAAATCAGACTCTTTCATAAAAGGTAAATCACTATTACTGTCGCCAATACTAAACACCGTATCATGCTCTCCTATCTTCAATTTATTTTTAATATACCTAACGGCAACGTCCTTTCTTGCATAAGGTGGTAGTATTGCAAAATTACGACTATTACTGTGCAATAACATGTCATCTTCAAGTATGCTTTTTAAATACGAATCAACATCTTTCGCTTTATTTTCGCTGTAATCATTTCGTGAAACTTTAACACAAATATAAGCAGTAATACCTTGGTCAGTAATCAGCCTTACCTTTACAGTGTTACCTATTGCAGTAAAATGATTATGTAAATGGTTAAACGTTTTTACTAACTCACTTTCCCAAAATGCTAAATTAAACTCTGCGTTAATAAATGTATGCCATCCATCTAGCAATCTGTGATTTTTATCTAATATAACAGCGCCATGCGAGACCACAGCATACGGTGTGTTTTTAATAACAGGTAAACTACAATTTAAAAACGAATCTGTTCTTCTGCCTGTAACTGGTATAAATACGCCACCTGCGGCTTCAAAAACACCAAGTAGTTTTTGTTGCTGCAACGAAGAATACCCCTGAGCTTCACCCTGGTTGTTCGTTGTTGCTACAAAAGATAAATCTCTTTTTGTATTTTTTAGGTTTTTAAACAATGAGTCGTCTAAATCAGTAAATACAAATAGCCTGGAGGTACGTTGTGCTAGCATTTCCATTCGTGGTATTTAACCTGTTCAGTAAAAAGTAACCCTTCATAATTTTTTTCACTAACGACAAATATTGATTTGTTTTCAGGAAAAAAATTATATAGATAATGTTCGGTATCATTTTCGACTGTTATAATTTTATATTTATTAACTATCGCATCGCATAGTAATATTGGCGAACGATTAATAGACTGAAAAACGACTTCCACGCCTTTATTTTCAAGCCTTTCTGCCAATAAAAATGGAATGTACTGATGTTCTCCATCGGCAATAACAACGGTGCTTTGAGATGTATCAATGCCCTTTATTTTTTCTTTGTAAGGCATTAATAATCCACACCGCCCTGTATCATTTGCACAAAGCGCACTAGAGATCTTTGAGTTTACTTTTTTAGGGAGTTGAGGATTAAAACCAGGATCTTTATCTAAACTAATATTAGCTTTAAGTAAGGAAACATAACGAATTGGAATATCTAAATTAAGTTCATATAAATAGTTTTGTTCACCCATCAGGTCGACAATTGCCGTGACCACTATTTCTTCTAAATCGGGTAAGTACGGAAGTATTTTTAAAAGCAATACCTTAATAGTGCGACCTGTTGTAATTTCATCATCAACAATAACAAGTCGTTTAGATTTTACTATAAAGCTTAGCAAGTTTTCACTTGGTTGATAAAACATATGATTAACTGCGTGACTATGTTCTTCATCTACAGTAAACCATAACTTTTCATCAAGCTTATGCCTCGTGGTGTGTTGAAAGTAAACATCATCATTTTGCGTGTGAGCTAAACTATCTGCCACACCTGCACCTAAACCTGTTGCAGCCTCTGCAAAACTTACGACATAGGTTTGTGATCCCTCTCCGATTTTTTCAGCTAATTGGTTATAGGTTTGCCTCATTAACTTTGGCGAAGTTGGGGTATAACGTCCTATTAATTTGTTTACTAAAATAAAATGACGCTTAGGATTCTCTCGACAAGCAAATGTCAAAATACGATCTAATGTTGCTCTTTTTTCATCCGTTTTTAACGAGAGTATACCAGCCTTAATGTCGTAGATATGTTTCATATTTTCCAGTTATATTTTAAGTATGCTTATAAAAAATCCAGTTGCTAACCCCCTGTTTAACTGAAAATTTTTAATGTATTGATAAGTTAATTGTATTTTTCAGCTAATATTTTTGTCTATTTTTATACCCCAGCATTTAACAAACAATACTAATTTTTTATCTGTTGAATAAATAATTCGGTTAATAATAGTAATAGAAAAACGCGATAAAATATGATTATTTAAACATTTTAGTTCTTAAAGAAAAAGCGAGTAAAAAGCAATGAATTTCATGCACCATAATTATAAATGGGCTTAATATTTAAGCCCATAATTTTATTAACATCAAGCTTATATCGTTTTATAAAAAATTAATACCTATTGAATAACGAAGTACATACTCGCTGCCCAAAAAGTAAACATAGCAAGTAAAAAATACGCTATGGTTTTTGTCACTTTCTTATAATTAAATAATAAACTCGCAGCCACTGCAACTGTAACCCCAACAATAGACCAACGTAATATTGTTAAGTTTTCATCTTGTACAAGTGGTAAAGAATCTACACCATTAATTATAAACCAAGCTAATAATGGTAATGCAAATGCAATGGTTGTATCAAAAGTGTTAGATGCTAATGGGTTAGCAACTGCATCTTCATATTCACCTTTTTGAGCATCTTTAACTGATAAAATTAAGTCTGGTACAGATGATGCCGCAGCACCAAAAACTAAACCAGCAAAAAACTGAGGAACACCTAATACTGTTGCGCTGCCTAAAACACCTTCAACTAATATATGAGAAGCCCCCGAAATAACAGCAATAGCGAATGATATAACAATTAAAGCACTTGTTGCCGTAAAGGTACGGTTTGAGAAGAATAAAGCATTAAAGTTAAATGTTAAAATATTAGCAATAACACCTTTATCTTCTATTTCTTCATACTCATATTCTTCATCATCATCGCCACTTATGTGATTTTTAGCATCAAAATATAAATGAACTGCATATAGAAAATAAATTACATTTAATATAACAGCCATCCAAACTGTAAAACTATTAAAACCAAGGCAAACAATTAGTGTAATTTCTGCGGTTAAAACCCAAAAAACATCACGTAATAAAACGCGTTTATTAAGTTCAATATGCTCTACAGATTTACCATTTCCATCTCTCGCCATAATTATAGACAAAGCAGGTATAACACAACCATTAAAGATAGCAGAACCAGCTGTAACACCTAAAGCAACCATAACTAGAGATGGGTCGTTAAACCAAAATAAACAAGCAATAACAACACACATTTCAGGCATGCTAGAACCAATAGCATTCACAGTCGCCCCTTTAACCCCAGGTGGGAAGTTACGACCTAAATACCCTGCTGCCTGCTCAAATGTATCGCACGCAAACTTCAGTAAGTAACACGACAAAATAATATATATAAATGGTAATATTGTATCTAACACGTATTTCTCCGACTAGGCAATATTAACGCCATAATTAACAGCCATAGCATGCAGACCACCTGCATACCCTTGACCAACCGCTCTAAACTTCCATTCATTATTATGTCTGTACAGCTCACCAAAAATGATCGCTGTTTCAGTTGAGTAATCTTCTGATAAGTCATAACGAATTATTTCTTCATCTGACTTTTCATTAACAACGCGTATAAACGCATTAGACACTTGCCCAAAGTTTTGAGAACGGGCGTTTGCATCATGAATGGTTACACCAATAATAATTTTATGAACGTTATTAGGAACAGCCGCTAAATCAATTTTTATAGACTCATCATCTCCGTCACCTTCTCCAGTTAAATTATCTCCAGTATGCTCAATTGATAAGCAAGGAGAAGTTAATGCACCATAAAAAATGAAGTGTTGATCAGATATGATTTTTCCATTTTCATTCAACATAAACGCTGATGCGTCTAGATCAAAATCGGCACCATCTGATGAACGAGAATCCCAACCAAGTCCGACTAAACATTTACTGATACCAGGTGCAATTTTTTCAAGAGAAACATTTGCGCCCTTTTGTAAGGAAATAGCCATTAATGACTCCTTTAATATCTATAAATACTTTACAGGTAACTACTTTCAGCTGTTTTTATCGTTTGCTCAAGTTTTTTATCGCTTGTTGTTTCACCAATTGCAGAAAATTTCCAGTTGCCATTATGCTTATACAACTTACCTAAAATCATAGAAACAGAACCCGCAAATTTAGGGTCGTTCGCAATATCGTATACTGCGTGAATTGAATCTACGCGACCAGGTGTACCTTCGTATAAACGAATTGATGCAAAAGGAATTGTTTTAAAATCATCGCCACTGAACGAGTTAAGTACAAATACAATTTGTTCTGCAGCAGCTGGTAATTGGCTCAAGTTAACGTTAATAACTTCGTTATCTAGTCCATCATCACCATCAGTATCACCGGTTAAGTCGTCACCCGAATGCTGAATACCCGTTGAAGCTAGTTTTCCAAAGTATACAATGTCTAATAATTTTTTATTAGCATCAAAAACTGCACAACTTGCGTCTAAATCTACTGCAACCATTTTCTTACCAAAGAAGCCTTTTTTCTCTATAGCTCCCCAGTTAACGCCTACACAGATGTTTGTTAAAGTAGAACCATTAGATTTTTCAAGGCTGATTTTCTGACCTTTTTGTAATGAAATTGCCATTTTAAATCCTTTATATTAAAAAAAATCAGCTGAAACTATAATTAATTTCAACTGATTTATTAGTTAACTAATGTGGTGTGGTATTAAACCGATACGCCGTATTGGCGAGCTAAAGGTGCAAGACCACCTTCAAAACCTTGACCAATCGCTTTAAATTTCCACTCGCTGTTATGGCGGTATAACTCACCAAAGATCAATGCTGTTTCAATTGAGTAATCTTCAGACAGGTCATAACGTGCAACTTCTTCATTTGATGAAGAGTTAACAATACGGATAAATGCGTTTGATACTTGACCAAAGTTTTGTTTTCTTGACTCAGCATCATGAATAGTTACAGCAACTACAATTTTGGTAATATCTGCAGGGATATCTTTAAGACTAACTTTGACTGATTCATCGTCACCCTCGCCTTCACCTGTTAAGTTATCACCAGTATGCTCTACTGATTTACACTCAGAAACTAGGTTATTGAAAAAGATAAAACCGTTATCTGCTTTTACCTTGCCTTCTGCATTAAGCATAAATACTGATGCATCTAAGTCAAAATCAGCGCCGTCTGTAGCACGAGAATCCCAACCTAGACCTAATAGACAATTTGTCATCCCTGGAGCAACTTTCTCTAGAGAAACATTACCACCTTTTTGTAAAGATACTGCCATTTTAAAACTCCTTTATAATTTATGTAAACGAATAAAAATAAAACACTTACGATACAGATTTAATGTATCTACTTAAAAAAATAATACCATAATGAACTATCTAAACAAGAGCAAGGTAATAAGACTTTTTAGTCTAATGTTTATTGCCTTTATAGCGCGAAATGCAAAGAGAAAATTCATAATAAAGAATTCAGAATCTGATATGTTTTTAAATCTTTCACTGTTAAGAGTGTAATACAGCAAGCTCTATCAACCTGTAGACCTTAGATCTTCTCAATTTATAGTTCGCTATTTACTTCCTGCACTCCATTTAAAGCCCCATCCATATGCTTTATCGCAATCAGCATGACCTTTGAAAAAACGATTAAGCCTTCCTACTGCAACTATATTATTTTCAACTGTTAGCTCTGCGATAGCACAAAAACCTGTATTACTTGACGTTTCATTTAGTTGGGTTTCAATCGGGGGCATGTCTGGTACATGTAACGTTACTACAGCATTTGCTTTGTCCCAATTTGGACTGCCTGAATAAATGAATGAAAAAATAATAATACGCTTTACGTTATTAATACTATTTCCATCTATATGTATCCACTCACCGTTTGAGCTTTCACCTGTTCTGTCATCAGCTAATAACTTAATGTAAGGACTAAATTCAAAACGATTTCCTAAAGCTTGAATTATGCTCTTGTCACCGTTTTTTAGCTCTATATATGCACCAAGATCGAGATCGATTCCTGAACTGAAAAAACCGCTTTTGCCCTTTTCCCAGTTTAAATTAACTTTTATAAGACCTAATGAGCCAGCCTTTTTGGCTAAATCAACTTTAGGAGAACTTTTAGTTAAATTAATTTTACTCAAATTAACTTTTGGTGCCGGTGTAGTTACAGGTGCTATCTTAGATGATAAAGATTCAACTACGGGTTCATCCTCTATATCAACGCCATAATGCTCGGCTAGAGGTTTTAAACCGCCGTTAAACCCTTGAGCTACTAGTCTTACCTTCCAGCTATTATTTCTATTGTAAATTTCTAATAGAATTAAGGCTGACTCAGTCCTGCTAGCTGTATTTATTTCACATGTAAAATCTTCACATCCGAGTGTGAAGTTGGGAATTTCAGAAAAGTTCTTTTTATCAAGTGTTGCTACAACTGATAATTTTTCTATGTTCGGAGGAACACGATCTAAATTTACAGTTATCACAGAAGGTTGTATATGAATTGTTCCACAGACGCTTTTAGGGTTACCATAAAAAATCATATCTTCGTCTGAAGTTACTTTCCCTTCACCGTTTAAGCAAAAAACAGAAACATCTGTGCTAGTAGGTAAAGAGTGCTTTATATTTATAATTGATTGGGAAAGATTAGTATTTCCACCCATAATCAATGATGCCATTATAATTCCTTTTAACTTCCGCTGACATGATAATAATAACTTTAATATAGCACAGGCTCAATAGTCAATTATTATATTAGACATGTTTATATAAATTGTTATTTATCAAATGAGAGTCCGCATTTACGTTATTGGGGTCAAAGCGAGGTCTATTGCAGCTTTGTTGCTTGGAGTTAATTAACTAATCTTTTATTTTTGGCTTTGCGACTTTATTTTGACATTGTTGAAAATTGCGGATGCTCAAATACTTATTGATAGTGAGCTAATTCAGCTGTGAAAAATACTTCCTATCTAATATTCATAGGTTGGATCTTAAGAAAACTTGAAGTTGAACTCTATTAATCATCAAATAGTTACGCGAATTAAAACCCCTTATCTCCGAAAAACACCCAGTTGCACTTGCAAAAATCCCTGAATTTCAAGTGCGCTACCGATTGCTAAGTGCTGTGCAGGTGCTGCATTGGCAGTAATAGTCGCTACTGACTCTTCCCAATGAGCGCTAATTAATAAAATGGCACTTGGTTTTTTTAGCGTGCTTGCAAGTGATTTTAAATAAGCAACCAATTGTGTATGGTTTGGTTCATTTAACAGTGGCATTGGGCCGCCACCATGAGAGATAAATGCAATGTCTACATTATTCATAGTTACTCCAAACAAGCTCACTTAACATGAGCAAGTAAACCTTGATAGTTAAACTAACGCAAAGCTAAGACGCGGATTTATCCGTAATCCACGTCATTTCATAATAGTGATTAAACATGCTTGGACTGTAACTGCCTAGACGTTAATTTATTCGCTATAAAGTTATCAATACTAAAACGACCACCACCTTGTAATGTTAGCGCAATCAGTACTACAAACAGTGTCAGTGCATATTCGTAGCCGTTATTTGCCATAAACAAGCCATTGTCTATATGTACTGAAAAAATAGCCACTAGCATGATAAATGCTGAAATAAGTGCAGCAGGACGCGTCAATAACCCAAGTAATAATGCTAAACCGCCAAAAAATTCAGCACTGCCTGCGAGTAATGCCATTAAATAACCTGGAGTAATACCGATACTCGCCATCCATTGACCTGTTCCTTCCAGACCATAACCACCAAACCAAGCAAACAATTTTTGTGATCCATGTGCAGCTAAAATCAAACCAATTGGCGCGCGAAGTATTAAAGCGGCAAGTCCTGCATCTGATTTTAGTATCGTGTTTATTAGTTTCATTATTTGTTCCTCTTTAGCAAAGTATTTATTTACGTTTTAATTAGACCCTGTTGGGATAAGTACACTTTACTATCAATGTCATGGCGGAGTAAGATGACAAATAAAGAATGATTAACAACAAAATGTTGTTAATAAATTTAAATATGAGAAAAATTATGGATAGAATTGATGCAATGCGGGCCTTTGTATCTGTGGTGATCGAAGGTAGTTTTAGCAATGCAGCAACAACCTTACAACTTTCACCACAATTGGTTAGTAAGTACGTTTCTAAACTAGAAGAACGCCTTGCTGTACGGTTACTTAATCGCACTACCCGTAAAGTGAGCCTCACAGAAGCTGGCACTCATTATTTTCAGCATGCGCAACAGATATTGTTAAGCATTGATGAAATGGATTCACAATTAGGGGGCTTACAGCAGCACCCAACCGGAACTCTGAGAATAAGTGCTCCGGTGTCGTTCGCGTTAAAACACATGGGTAAATTAGTGACTGAGTTCCAATCACATTACCCTTTTGTTAATGTTGATTTGCAACTGAACGACCGCAAAGTTGACATTGTTGATGAAGGTTATGATGTAGCACTGCGTATTGGTCGACTCAAAAGTTCGTCTTTGATTGCCAAGCAGGTCGCGCCTATTAGATTAATTTTATGTGCCTCACCTGACTACCTTGAAAAACATGGTACTCCTGAAAAACCTGAAGATCTAAAAAACCACCGATACTTGCATTATAGCTACACAGAAATGGATACTAAAGACGAAATATATCAGTGGTTACGGGTAAAAAACACGCAACGTAGTAGCGAGTTTCAAAGTAATAATGGGGATGTATTAGTTGATTGTGCTATCGCTGGTGCTGGGATCGCATTACAGCCTACATTTATCGCCAGTGAAGCCATTAATAGTGGCAAGTTGATCGAAGTTTTACCTCAATTTGCAACGGGAGCTGTTGGTTTATATGTTGTTTATGCCCACCGAAAATTACTACCACATAAAATCAGGTGTTTTATTGATTTTATTAACGGATACTATGGTACGCCGCCATATTGGGACAAAGCAATCGTTTAATCAGTAAAGCCAAACCGCAGTGTAAGCATAATTAAACTGCGTTTTGACTCACCTAAAATTAACGCAAAATCACCAGCGGCAGTTGGGTGTTTTCTATCATTTTTAGGGTATTACTGCCCAAAAAAGCAAGTGCTATTTTTGAATGCGAAAAGGCCCCCATCACCAGCATTTCTATTTCATTTTTAGCTTTATATGCCATTAAAGAACTAAAAATATTACCTTCTAAAATGCTTGATTTGACTTCAAAACCACTTTCAACAAGCAGCGCTTCGGTGCGTTTAAATTTTTCCAACAAATCATGTTTGCCATTTTCTACAGTCACTAAATGACACGTTAAATGATGCAACAAGCCACCAGCAATAATCTGTTTAACCATTTTATCTGCTGTTTCTCGTCCATCATAAGCAAGCATAAAGTTGTTCGGCTCACTAAAGTGACGATTGGCAATTAAAATAGGTGTATGAACATGGCGAATAACCTGCTCAATATGCGACCCAATAGCTTTAAAATTCTGTTCGTGAGTTTTACCGCTTCGGCCAATAACAATCAGTCGCGCTGCATCTTCAAGGTCGCAAATTGCCTCAACAATACCGCTATGGCGCTGCTTACTTTCAATTGACTTACACCCTTGTTGGCTAGCAAATACACTCGCGTGATCTAACATTTCTTTGCCTATTTGCAATGCTAATTTACTGCGTTGCTCATCCAGTGTCGCCATCTCTGATAATAATGATGTAGTTGCACCAAAACCAATTATGCCACTTAAGTCGTCAATCACAGCAGCGTTTTGTTTTTCTATGGCATGCAAAAATAGCATCGATTTATTAAGTTTCTTGGCCGCCCAAATCCCCGCCTTACACACATCATCTGTGTAAACTGAGCCATCTATACAAGTAATAATTTTATTCATTGTGTTCTCCTTAATGGCCTGCCATGAGTTTTTCAACTTCTTCAGGGTCATTGTGAACGCCAAATTTGTCAACAATCGTTGCTGTCGCGTCGCTCATACCAATAATCTCGACCTCTGCACCTTCGCGTCTAAATTTAATCACAACTTTATCAAGCGACGACACTGCCGTAATATCCCAAAAATGCGAATGGGTTAAGTCAATCACTACTTTAGCAACGACCTCTTTAAAGTCAAACGACTCAAGAAACTGCTCTGAGGATGCAAAAAACACCTGTCCAACAACCTGATATACTCGTTCATTAGCAGATGATTGCGCTGGCTTTACAACCATAAAACGACCAATTTTATTGGCGAAGAATAGTGTCGCCAATAGCACACCGACCAATACTCCCATGGCCAAGTTATGCGTTGCGACAACAACAACGACCGTGGCAACCATTACGATGTTACTTGATAATGGGTTTTTCTTTAAATCTCGCAGTGAACTCCAAGAAAAGGTGCCTATCGACACCATTATCATCACGGCAACCAATGCCGCCATTGGGATTTGCTTTAGCCATTCATCTAAAAACACCACCATAAGTAGCAGAAAAGTACCCGCGGTAAAACTTGATAAGCGGCCACGGCCCCCTGATTTTACATTAATGATCGACTGGCCAATCATCGCACAGCCGGCCATTCCTCCCATTAAACCTGAACCTATGTTCGCGATCCCTTGACCTTTACATTCACGATTTTTATCACTAGCGGTATCGGTTAAGTCGTCAACAATTGTCGCTGTCATCATCGACTCCAATAAACCAACGACAGCAAGGCCAAATGAATAAGGAAGAATTATTAGCAGTGTGTCGAGGTTGAAAGGCACATCAGGCCATAAAAATATTGGTAAGGTATCTGGTAACTGGCCCATATCGCCAACAGTTCGAATCTCAAGTCCTACCAACATTGCAACCAAAGTTAAAACCACGATACACACTAGTGGTGATGGAATTGTTCTGCCTATCACCGGTAAGTAAGGGAATAAATAAATGATCCCAAGACCCGCAGCCGTCATCGCATAGACATGCCATGTTACATTCGTCAGCTCCGGCAGCTGTGCCATAAAGATAAGAATTGCCAACGCATTTACAAAGCCTGTAACCACGGAGCGAGACACAAAGCGCATTAAACTCCCCAGTTTTAAATAGCCTGCAATAATTTGTATCACACCGGTGAGTAATGTCGCCGCCAAAAGGTATTCTAAACCATGCTCTTTAACTAAGGTAACCATCAGTAAAGCCATAGCGCCAGTAGCAGCAGAAATCATCCCTGGTCGTCCACCCACTATCGAAATAACCACGGCAATACAAAATGAAGCATACAAACCGACTTTAGGATCCACGCCCGCTATAATAGAAAAAGCAATCGCTTCTGGTATTAGCGCAAGCGCCACCACAGTACCTGCTAATAAGTCCCCTCGGATGTTAAAAAGCCAATCTCGTTTTATTTTTTCTAACATAAAAAACCTTGTCATGTAGTTAACATTAACGCGCATACAGCAGTCAATAAAACACCGACAATGCTTTACTAAACGATGACAACCGCATTTTCATTAATGTTTTTTTATTTATTAAAACGGCACATAAATGCCTACCAATGTTTGGTATATAGGTATCACGCAGCGGTGATTTAGAGGAGGAATAACTTAGGGCGGCGTTAAACGCAAAACATTGTTCCTTATGTAGAATGAATAAATTATCGTCTTTATTCTTGCATCTAACGTATTTTTAAGCAAGCCAAGTAACTTTTGTGTAGGCGCTGATAGCTGCTGTTACTCCTTACCTTGCCAATAAAAACACATAAAAAACATGCCATCATTTACCCGTTCCTTTTCAAACGGCTGCAACGATAAACATTGCCAATGCATTTTAGTTATCGTCTTTTTAAGTTGTTAAATGCATATATGCGACTAAGCTTTAGTAATAATTACGAAAACTTATCAAATAAATGAAAAAGTACTTAGTCTTTTTATTGTTATTTTGCGGGTTCACACAGGCAACTATGACCCCTGTTAGTTACCAAGTGGGTAAGCAAACAATCATTGCGCCAGCAGTACGATATGAATATGGTTATGCCTATAACATTGGTGGCAAAAGGCTTTTAAAACTAGTCACGTTAAATTGGGCTCCTTATATCGATGAATCATTGTGCAACAATGGCTGGCTGTTTCAATTAACCGTTAAACTGTTGCTGCAAAAAGGCTATGGTGTGCATATTGAATTTTTTCCATGGGCGAGAGCGGTTAGAGCAGCCGAGTTAGGAAAAGCGGATATTTTATTTCCCGAGTATTTTATTGATGATGCCATTATGTCAGATAATAGGCCGAGTAAAACACGCAATGATTTACTGGCTTTATCCTCAGCAGTTCCTGGTGGTAATTTGTCACTGATCGCACTCAGAGGTAATAACTCAAACTATAACGGCAGTTTAGAGTCAATAAAAGATCAAATTATTGGTGTGGTCCGATCATATAAAAACACCCCTGAACTCGATGAGCTGATTGATTCAAAAAAAATTAATACCATTATTGCCAATAATGAGTATCAGCTAATTCATTTACTAATGAGCCTGAGAGTCAACCTGATTGTAGCCGATTATGATGTGTTAATTGCCAGTATTGAAAAATCTGTCGCTTCAGCAAAAGAAAAGCAACAAATGAAAAACGCTCTGGTTCCATTATCCCCTGCTCTCGCTTACAAACCATTGTATTACATGGTAAGTAAAGCAAATCCACAGTGGCAGGAAATTTTAGCCGATCTCAATAACGAGATAAGTAAAATGAAAGAGCAAAGAACACTTTTAGCCTATATCGAAAAAAATAAGCAACAGTGTAGCCGATAATAGTAAAGCGCTTAAATATTAGCAAATAAGCGCCTTTATACTACTAAAACAACGACTCAAATGTCCCATCAGGAAATAATATACCAGGCACCCCTCTTACCGCTGTTACATCTGCGATTTGTGTATCGCCAAAATATAATCCACCACTGTAGTTGCGACCTTTTTGCTTAACATCTAACCAGCGACCTTGAGCACCGTGGATCACAGCATTAATATTATTGCCTACTGTACGTAAGTTAATTTCAAGTGCTCTATTCTTTAGCCGTAAGGCAATCTCTGCATTGGTAATATCAGCTAAACGATTCAAACGACCAACATAAGCAAACTGAAAATCCGGTGCGCCATTTAATGGCGTTATCAATTGCACAGCAAATGCAAGATTCTGTGTAGCTTCATTTATAAATGGCGTTGCTTCGATTGCTTGTAAGTTAAACTGTGTCGTTTGATTTTCACTAACAAGCTGACCCTTAAAGTCAAAACCAGATACCACTGTCACAAGCTCTTCAAAAGGAGTAACGAAGCGATCGGCGTTTAGCTTTATGTCACCTGTTAACACACCGCTATTGGCGTTTTCTAATGATAGCGTTGTCTCTATATTCAGCTGCCCGGTTGTTTCACTTTGATCATTTGAAAATGGATCGTCAGTACCATCAAACGACAGCACTAAATCACTCACATCGGCGTTTAGTTGAGTATCTTGGCCTATCACTTTAGCACTCATAATACCGGAGACTTTATTACCCAACAGTCCACTTACTTGCCATTGTGGAATATTCAAATCTAGTTGTACGTCATGATCATCATACTGGCCACTAATAGCCCAAGAATAAGGGGATTGTTGGTAGTTTATTGTCAGTCCCTGTAAATTATAAACACCTGCGTCGGTATTATTTAATGGCGAAAAATTATAGAGCACGTCATAAAGCACATTCCCTAAAACGATAATAGCTTGTTGCGAGTCTTCGCCTAATATTGTTTCAAATTCAGTCAGCTTTTGTTTGAGCTCATCACTGTACGTTTGCTCTTGTAAGCGTGCCACACCTATTATATTACGCACATCTTCGAGTAACTCACGAGAGTGTAATTGCTCTTCATCTCGTTCTTGTGGCGAAATATTGCTAGCACTCCCAATCATAACGAGCTGCTGTTTGACCTCTCCAACGACGGATTGTAATAATTGATTACCATCTTCATTAAGTAAATTCTCTGACACATAGCGATCTGCAAAAGTACGATAAAGTGGCAAACTTGCTAACTGGGCCTGTTGTTCTACCACCGTATTATTGGCTGTATTTAAGCTCGCCTCGATATCCGCAGCTCTTTTTAAGATCACACCAAAAGTCAGTGCATTAGTAAGCACCTCAGCTTCAAGGTTGTCATTTAGTTGGCTGTGAGTAAGGTGATAAAAAGGTGTCGCACTCAAGCTCTGCGTGGTTATGCTTATGTCTAAGTTATTGTCGCTAATCACTGAGCTGATCGGTGATAAATAGACCTTATTTTCGCCCGGAGCTGCAAAAAAATCAGCACGGTAACTTAATGTCATATCCATCACTTCTTGATAATCAATACGACGATTGGCATTCCCATCATTCGGATTATTTCTGACTGTGCGACCACAACCTGCAAAACTTGGACATGTTAACGTCGTTGCATTTGAGGTAAATTCAACATGATGAAAATTTAAAGTTGTGGCTGATAAAGTAACATCGTTAATATCTGCAACGTCAATATTTTTTATAGAGCCCGTGTTATCATTGATGATCGTTAATGTACCCGCAGTGGATTGCCAAGGAGCAATATAAAAGCTTACCGTAGAAGACGTTTCCAGCATGGCCGGTAAAGTATCTGCTGTGCCATTATCTGATGAGCCACCACAACCAACTAATGACATAAGTAAACTAACTGATATAAGTTTTTTAAACATCACAAGTCCTTAAAACGCTAACTTCAGGCACCAATTTACATTGGCATAATACGCTTTATCAATATCGAGATTATCAGTCTGTATATTGAAACCAAAATAATCGTTCTCGATACCAAGCAAAAATGCTTCACTTTTTATTTCATAACCACCAATTACTGCCCAATGATCCCAAAAGTGCATGCGTGCTTTTAATTGAGAAAACGTATCTTGATCAAATTGTTTAACCATCAGCTCAGTAGAAAACAAATCGTTAATGCGATAATCTGCATAAACTTTGATACGCACCGGCATATCAAATTTATGCGTGACTTCGTTGTCATACTCAGACGTTGCTAAGCGTACTGTTGGCTCAGTGACAATATCCCCATCATCGTTTTCAGTAAACGGGACCTCTGTTGTATAACCATTTGCAAAACCGCTTTTTTCATACTCAGTTTCATACAGTAAGTCTTGTGCAAGTAGCCCAACGCTTAAATCATGGTTTATTTTCCAATTAACGGCTAAATCAACGCTGTACCCTAAGCCGGATGGGTTCTCATCTGGAGTAAATCGCTTAAATAAAATATCTTTCGAAAAATAAGAGTCGACCGTTAATGCGCCTTGGATCTCATCACTATAAACTGTGCCTTCGACTTTCAGATCTTGAAAATGCGTACTAGCAAAAACCGTTAATTTAGGCGTTATTGTTAATGCGTCAGAGTCTAAAAATTTGAAATCATATGAAACAAACAACCCATTGGTGGTTGATTGCTTACCGTCTAGGTAATAAACATAATTTCTATCTTCAAAAGGCAGGTCATTTTTTTCAGTATGCAAATAACGCGCGGTATCCGCATCAAAGCTTAAAACATAATCAAAGCGGCTTTGATAACCGACTTTAAAATTTCCATAGCCAACACCAAACTCAAAAACATTATAAGTAAAGGCGCTATCACCGGATGTTAATGGAGCATCAAAATCATCTATAAATGCTTTAACTGGTTGGGTCTCTGTGTACACTTCTGAATCGAATGTGGTAAAGACTTGAAACTGCTCTGCAGCGTAACTAATAGGGGTAATTAAAAAAGCGGAAAATCCTAACGTGAGAATTTTTTTTTTCATACTTATTTCACTTGTTATTATTTTAGCTAAGAGGGAGAGTACTCTCCCTCTTAAAGTTACTTTTACTTAGACGAATCTAAGAAAGTAATATCTGTGTAATCGATGACTTCGCCATCATAATATTTAACAGATATACCATTTGTTATTTCTGTAACCTGTCCGAATTCCGTAATCATATTATTGAAATTAGCATTAACAGACCCAGAGAAATCTTCACCATCTCGAGCGCCAATGAACAACTCGTAACCAAACCCATTATGTAATTGAATTTCTAATCCGTAAAGGTCTTCTTGATAGTTACCATCAATAGAAATAGTTGCGGTAAAGTTAAGGCCTGAAGTTAATCCTGAAGCCGTAATTGCAGCTATACTAGAAGAGTCGGTTCCTGCTAATGAAAGTGTCCCCACAAAACCAGAATCACCATCAATTATTTCGACTCTGCTCCAACCATTTACAGCCAATACAGTTCCATCAATAGCCGTATCTGAGTTAACTTCTTCCTCAAAGTCAATTGCTAAACATGAGTCAGATTGCTCTGTTGAGATTACGCCATAGTAAGCATCAACACAATCTTCTAAAGCATCACTCATGTTAGCTAGTGTTTCGATTTTAATAACCGCACCATCTTCGCTTTTTATCATACCACCAAAAGCAAAAATAAGTGCTTTGTTGTTGATGGAGCCATTCACAGTAACCTTTTCGCCTGTTACTGTATTCATAAGATCCAGCTCTAAATCATCTTTATCAAAACTGTAAGTCCAAGCTGGATAGCGAGTTGAAACCACATCAACTCCTTCATCGCCATAATCCCATGCTTCAGTCAATACGTCGTAGATTACTTCTGAAATATCAAATAAAGCTTGGCCACCAGTTTTAGTTATAAGCGTAGCACTACGCGCTTGTTCTGTTCCTGCTTTTACCTTAACTAACAGCTCAAACTTAGCAATTGTGGATTTAGCATTTGTTTCAAGAGTTGTAGCTGTTGTAAGAGCAGTAGCGGCTTTATCTGCAAGTTCAGTTGCAAACGCAGTACTTAATTTTGCAGCTGCTGATAATTCAGCGGCCATTGTTTTATCAATTTCTTCGGAAGCAATCGCCGCTAACGATGCAGCAGCAGTTTCAGCTTGGCCAGCAGCACTGGCAAGTTCATTTGCTTTAGTACTAAGAGCCATAGCCTGGATAATTGCAGATTGTGCTGATGCAAGAGCAGCTACAGCATTTTCTTTTGTATCAAGCATTGCTGCATCAACAGCCATCATAGCCGTCGATAAATCGGCTTGAGCAACCATTGCAGCTGAATCAGCTGAACCTAGTGAGGCATTGGCAACACTAGCATTATTTTTGGCAACATCTAGTGCTAATTCAAATGCTGCTACAGCCTCATTAGAACGTGCTTCTTCTTCTGCAATACCTTTAATTAACGTAACAACGGCAGAAAGTTGTGCTGTTATGGCATTGACTAACACATCTGATTTATCTGTTAGTTGCTGATATTCATCCCCTAAACCTGCGGCAGTGCTGGCAATTGAAGTGGCTGAATTAAGCGCAGCAGAAAGCTCTACTTGCAACTGGCTATACGCTACTTTATTACCCGATAAAGTGAATACTGCTGAACTATAAGCGAGTACTTTATCCGTTGTATCTAAACCTGCATCCCCCAATTCTTTAACTGTATTGAGTTCAGTCACGCCCTTAGAAACGGAAGTTGTAGCAGTTGCTAATGCGCTAGTGATAGTTGTTATTTGTGATTCTAATTCTGCAGCTACTTTAGCTACAAAGTCATCACCAGCATCACAGTTATCTTCACAGCCAATCTTCTCTAATGCTTTTTTTACTTCTTTTGCGGTTTCATTTAAATCTTTATCTAAGCCTTTTTCTTTTGCTTTTGCTTGCACATCTTCAACAGCTTTAGTGGCTTTATCTTTGAGTTTTGCAATCTCATCAGGATCGGTAATACCTAAGTTTTCAGCAACTTTAGTAAATGCTTCATCAATGCCTTCACCTGTTACTACTGCGGCAAAAATAAGGCTAGTATTCTCAACGGCTTTTTGTAGTTCAGCTGCAATCTTTTGGACAATTTCATTGTCACTGTTGCTTACTTTGCCTTCTTTAACCGCGGCAGACAAACTTGCAATCAGGTCTTTTAATGAGCCATTGGCACCCGCCCCCGCAACAGACTGCAATGAAACGGCAGTTTGAACTAATGCCAAAGTACCTGCATCCAGTGAATCACCTTCGCCAATATCACTGAAGTCAACCGCACCACCAAGAGAAATATCACCAAGTAAAGAAGCTGCTTTAATTGCGGTATCAGGTCCTAATATTTGAATTAATGTTTTTAAACTTGCCGCTGCAACTGCTTCATCGGAGACTGTTGAACCATCTTTAGCGCCATCTAACAATATTTTTGCTGCAATACTTGTATAAAGAGTCACATTAGCAAAGTACTGCTGTGCACCACTCCCATCACCTTCCGCAAAATTAATACCACGAGCACTTGCAGGCGCTACTGGCGCTTTAATAAACTTAACAACCTGTAGTTCAAGATCGTCTTTGTACCATTCGCCAAAATCAATCGCAGTATCACCATTATTTATCATCCCAGCGTCTTCAGATGCTGCTGGGGCTTCATCATAGCTGCCACAACCAGTAAATGAATCACATTTAACCATACTGTCATCATCTTCTTTCGACGTACTCACCGTAATATAAAGTGCTCCCGTAAAGCCGTCTTCAAGGTAAATATTATAGGCACCCGTGATTGATGTCATTGTCTCAGTTGGATTAGCTGCCGCAACCATTGCCTGTGCTTTGGCATCAGCATCAGCTTGAGAAGTCGTCGATTCTGCAGTATAGCTTGCATCAGACGCAGCCTCTAAACGATACGCAACGGGAACAGGTTCACCCGAGTCATCGACTGTAGATACTGTCACTACAGCATTTTTTAACGAACCTTTTACCGCTTTCCCAGATACTTGGGTATTAAAATTAGTGCTGACTTCGCCTTTATATACTGTAACTGGGTCAGGCTTGTTATAGTTATTATCATTATCTGAACCACAACCAGTTAGGCCGAGAGTCAATGCAACCGAGGCTGCAATTGGGGTAAATTTAATTATTCTTTTCGCCATGAAAATCTCCTTGAGTGCTTGTTAGCAAATAGCATTACTGAAATCGTAGCCTATATTAATATCAACAGTCATTTAAGTTAAAATTATGTATCAAACCGTATCAAGTTAACGCAATAAGCTACTTTGTTATTACATGTTATCAACTTACCACCAATATATGACAATTTATGGAAAAATGTAATTTTAATTACACCTGTAAATAATCAACTGACAGGCTCAAAGAATTTATATATCCAGTAAGAAAATAAAAAATAAAAACATTTAAAAACAAGTCTTTAATTATTTTTCATTTGTTTTTTAATTGATTGGGGAACAGATAAGAGATGAAATGTTAACCTAAAGATGTAAAATCACGCAAATCCATTTACATTCATTCACATAAATAAGAGAGGAAAAGTAACTTAGCAGTCACTTTTCGTTTTATTACATTAATTAATTCGCCTCTGGTACTCGGACAACGCCTTCCATTAGCACACGAGCACTGCGACTCATACTGGCCTTGGTAACCTGCCACTTACCGTTTTGAAGTATCGCTTGCGCGCCTACAGTTAATGTACCTGACGGATGACCAAAGTTAACTTCGCTCAACTGACCGCCACCAGCTGCAAGATTAACGAGCGATCCTGCTATCGCAGCTGCGGTGCCGATTGCAACAGCGGCAGTACCCATCATGGCATGATGAAGTTTCCCCATCGACATGGCACGTACCAGTAGGTTGATATTATCACTGTGAATTTCTTTACCGCTTGAAGCTAGATATTTCATTGGTTTATTAATAAATGCCACTTTTGGTGTATGTTGACGCGCTGCCGCCTCACTAATATGAGCGATCAAGCCCATTTTTACTGCTCCATGCGCTCTAATAGACTCAAGCTTAGCTAATGCTTGTTCGTCATTATTTATATCATCTTGAAGTTCAGTGCCGGTATAGCCGATATCTGCTGCATTAACAAAAATAGTAGGGATACCCGCGTTGATCATAGTGGCTCTAAGTACACCAAACTCAGGGACTGCTAGTTCATCAACCACATTGCCTGTTGGAAATAGCGCACCATCGCCATCCGCTGGATCAATGAACTCTAATTTCACCTCAGCGGCGGGAAATGTCACTCCGTCGAGTTCAAAGTCACCCGTTTCTTGTACTTCACCATTGGTCATTGGCACATGCACTAAAATGCTTTTTTTAATATTAGCTTGCCAAACTCGCACTATAGCCACACCGTTTTCTGGAATACGGCTAGCATCAACAAGACCATTACTAATTGCAAATGCGCCAACTGCAGAAGTTAAATTGCCGCAGTTTCCGCTCCAATCAACAAACGCTTTATCAATAGCAACTTGGCCAAATAAGTAATCAACATCGTGATCAGCTTGCTCACTTTTACTTAAAATAACGGTTTTACTGGTACTAGAAGTAGCCCCCCCCATACCATCGGTTTGTTTGCCATATGGATCTGGGCTACCAATCACTCGCAGCAATAAATTATCTCGCACAGAACCTGCCACTTGTGCAGCCTCTGGTAAATCGCTGAGATTAAAGAATACCCCTTTACTAGTGCCACCGCGCATGTAGGTGGCAGGTACTTTAATTTGTGGTTTAAATGTCATAGCTGTTTTCCTTATACACTTTGCGTGGCTTCTAAAAAGTCTTGAGCAAAGCGTTGTAATACGCCACCTGCAGCATAAATGGATAGTTCTTCTTGAGTATCAATACGGCACTTTGTTGGCACATTTAATACTTCACCATCAGTGCGGGTAATCGTTAAATTAACGCTCGCACCTGGTGTTAATTCACCAGTTACATCGTAACTTTCACTACCATCTAGCTTAAGCGTTTTACGGGTGGTGCCCGCTTTAAATTCCAGCGGTAATACCCCCATACCAATTAAGTTAGTACGGTGTATACGCTCAAAACCTTCTGCAGCAATAACTTCAACGCCTGCTAAACGCACGCCTTTGGCTGCCCAATCACGAGAAGAACCTTGGCCATAGTCAGCTCCTGCAACAATAATTAATGGTTGTTTGCGCTGCATATAGGTTTCGATTGCTTCCCACATCCGAGTAACTGTGCCCTCAGGCTCAATACGGGCATATGAGCCTTGTTTCACTTCGCCATTTTCAATCACCATTTCATTAAGTAATTTAGGATTAGCAAAGGTTGCACGTTGTGCAGTTAAATGGTCGCCGCGGTGCGTTGCATACGAGTTAAAGTCTTCTTCTGGCACACCCATATGCGTTAAGTACTCACCTGCTGCACTACTGGCCATAATTGCATTTGACGGTGATAAATGATCAGTTGTGATGTTATCGCCAAGTACCGCTAATGCGCGCATACCTTTCATGGTACGCTCACCAGCGAGTGCGCCTTCCCAATATGGCGGGCGGCGAATATAAGTACTTTGTGGGCGCCAATCGTAAAGTGGGTCGTTATCTTCACCGTAATCAACGGTTAAATTAAACATCGGCTCGTAAACCTTCTTATACTGCTCAGGTTTTACGCTTTGTTTAATCACTGCATCAATCTCTTCATCTGATGGCCAAATATCTTTTAAGGTTACGTCATTGCCCTGCAGGTCTTGTCCGAGTACGTCTTTTTCAATATCAAAACGAATAGTTCCTGCAATGGCATAGGCAACTACTAATGGCGGAGACGCTAAAAATGCTTGCTTAGCGTATGGGTGAATACGGCCATCAAAATTACGATTACCAGAGAGCACTGCCGTGGCGTATAGGTCGCGATCAATCACTTCTTGTTGAATAACGGGATCAAGCGCGCCACTCATACCGTTGCAGGTAGTGCACGCAAAGCCAACAATACCAAAACCAAGTTGCTCTAATTCTGACAGTAATTTGGCATCTTCAAGATACGATTGCACTGTTTTTGAACCCGGTGCTAATGAGGTTTTAACCCATGGCTTGCGAGTTAAGCCCTTCGCATTTGCATTACGCGCAATAAGACCAGCTGCAATGACGTTACGTGGATTACTGGTATTCGTACAACTAGTGATAGCAGCAATAATACAGGCACCGTCCGGCATTAAACCATCTTCATTTTCAACAACCCCAGAGATCCCCTGCACTGCCAAATCACTGGTTGAAACACGGCGATGCGGATTTGACGGTCCAGCAATATTGCGGCCAACGCTTGATAGATCAAATTTTAATACCCGATCGTACTGCGCTGTTTTTAGGCTGTCGCTCCACAGACCGGTAGTTTTTGCGTAATTTTCAACTAAGGCAATTTGCTCTTCTTCACGTCCTGTTAGGCGTAAGTAATCAATGGTCATCTGGTCGATATAAAACATCGCTGCGGTGGCACCAAATTCTGGTGTCATATTTGAGATAGTAGCGCGATCGCCTAATGTCAATGCATCTGCGCCTTCACCATAAAACTCTAAATAGCTTGATACGACACGCTGGCCACGTAAAAACTCAGTGATCGCAAGCACGATATCCGTTGCTGTAATACCCGGTTGACGTTTGCCACTGAGTTCAACACCAATAATATCGGGCAAACGCATATAAGAGGCGCGGCCAAGCATCACGCTTTCGGCTTCAAGGCCGCCAACACCTACTGCAATGACACCTAACGCATCAACATGCGGTGTGTGGCTATCAGTACCGACTAAGGTATCAGGAAAAGCAATCCCATCGCGGCTTTGGATCACCGGCGACATTTTCTCAAGGTTGATTTGATGCATAATGCCGTTACCCGGAGGGATCACATCAATATTTTTAAACGCAGTTTTAGTCCAATTAATAAAGTGGAAACGGTCATCGTTACGTCTATCTTCAATAGCGCGGTTTTTTTCAAAAGCATCAGGATCAAACCCTGCGTATTCAACGGCTAATGAGTGATCAACAATCAGCTGTGTTGGTACTACTGGGTTAACTTTAGCTGGATCGCCGCCTTTGGCTGCAATGGCATCACGCAAGCCAGCTAAATCAACCAGCGCTGTTTGTCCCAAAATATCGTGACAGACTACGCGCGCGGGATACCAAGGGAAATCTAAATCTTGTTTGCGTTCGATAAGCTGCGACAGTGCTGCGGTTAGCATTTGCGGCTCACAGCGGCGTACTAAATTCTCTGCTAAAACACGTGATGTATAGGGTAAGGCTGCGTACGCACCAGCCTTAATTTCATCAATTGCAGCTTGGGTGTCAAAATAATCGACATTAGAGTTAGGTAAGGGTTTTCTGTATTTAGTATTGTTTATGATAGTCATTACAAGACTCGCTAATTTGGTGACGGTGGTCGCACACGTATAGCGTGTTTAAGGGATGTATGAAAAAAGAGGCCTTAAAAACTATGCGCTAGTGGCAATGTGCAAAAAATAAAAGGTGAGCGTATTTTCGCCCACCTTTAATAGTCTTAACGTGATTCGATTGGCGTATAACTACGCGCTTCTGGCCCAGTGTAATCTGCACTTGGACGAATAATACGGTTATTAGCGCGTTGCTCTTTTACGTGTGCGGTCCAGCCTGTTACACGGCTCATAACAAAAATAGGGGTGAATAACTTAGTTGGAATGCCCATAAAGTGATACGCCGATGCATGGAAAAAGTCTGCGTTACAAAATAACTTCTTCTCACGCCACATAATTTCTTCACAGCGCACTGATACTGGATAAAGTACCTCGTCGCCTAGCTCTGCAGCGAGTTTTTCAGACCACTTTTTAATGATCACATTACGTGGATCTGATTCGCGATAGATTGCGTGACCAAAGCCCATAATTTTATCTTTACGCTCCAGCATGCCCATGATTTCTTGCTCTGCATGGTCTGCATCTTTAAAGCCTTCAATCATATCCATTGCCGCTTCATTCGCGCCGCCATGTAATGGGCCACGTAACGTGCCAATGGCACCTGTTACACAAGAGTGAATGTCAGATAATGTCGATGCACAAACGCGACCAGTAAAGGTTGAGGCATTAAATTCATGCTCTGCATATAAAATCAGCGATACATTCATCACTTGAGCAAATAACTCTGATGGCGCTTTATCATGTAGTAGCGTTAAAAAATGCGCGCCAACTGAGTCATCATCAGTTTGTGTTTCAATACGCACACCGTCGTGAGTAAAACGATACCAGTAACAAATAATGCTTGGGAATACCGCAACCATACGGTCAATGGCATCATTAGCCTGACTAAAGTCATGCTCCATTTCAAGGTTACCTAGCATAGAGCAACCTGTACGCATAACATCCATTGGGTGCGCGTCTTTTGGAATGTTTTCAAGTACAGTTTTCAGTGCCGGTGGTAAACCACGTAAACTTTTTAGTTTAGCTTTGTATTCGCTAAGCTCTGCAGAGGTCGGTAATTCACCGCGCGAAAGCAGGAAAGATACTTCTTCAAACTGCGCTTTTTCAGCAAGCTCTGCAATGTCGTAACCACAATACGTTAAGCCTGAACCGGTTTGCCCTACTGTACAAAGTGCTGTTTGGCCTGCTACTTGTCCGCGAAGTCCTGCGCCGCCTAATGCTTTATCTACCATGATGTGTCTCCTGTTGAATTTATTATTATTTATCAGATTTTGCTGAAAAAAGGTTATCGAGTGTATTTTCATACGAGTGATAATCTAAAAAGTCATAAAGCTCAGCACGTGTTTGCATATTTTCAATTTGGCTCTGTTGAGACCCTTCATTTAAAATTGCTGAATAGACGTTAAGTGCCGCTTTATTCATTGCTCTGAACGCGCTGAGTGGGTAAAGCACCATTTCTACGCCTACATCACTTAGTTGCTCTTTAGTATAAATTGGCGTTTGGCCAAACTCAGTAATGTTGGCCAAAATAGGCACATTAATCGCTTTGGTAAAGGCTTGATAGTCGGCAAGATCGTGTACGGCTTCTGCAAAAATCGCATCGGCGCCGGCTTCAACACAGGCTGCTGCACGTTCAATCGCGGCATTTAAGCCTTCTTTTTGAAACGCATCAGTACGCGCCATAATGTAAAAGTCACTGTCAGTTTTAGCATCAACAGCTGCTTTAATACGGTCAACCATCTCGCTTTGCGAGACAATTTCTTTGTTCGGGCGATGGCCGCACCGCTTTTGCGCTACTTGGTCTTCAATATGAAACCCCGCCGCGCCAGCTTTGGTCATCTCTTTGACTGTGCGAGCAATATTAAATGCTCCACCCCAACCAGTATCGGCATCAACAAGTAATGGTAAATCGCTGGCACCTGTGATGCGGCGAATATCTTCCAAAACATTATCAAGACTGGTCATCCCCAAATCAGGCATACCAAATGAAGCATTCGCGACACCTGCACCTGAAAGGTAAATTGCTTGATGACCCATTTTTTCAGCCATCATCGCCGTGTAAGCGTTGATTGTGCCGACGACTTGTAATGGATGATTATTGGCAATCGCCTGTTTAAATTTTAATCCTGCTGACATTACATTCTCCTAACTTTGAACGGGGTTGCTTTATGACAACTTATATTTTTTAATGGTTTAATATGACGTTTTTACTGCTCCGCGCGCTCATTTTGCGCGGCATGTAAATTAAACTTCGTTTGTATATTGGCTTGCGATGCACTGATATGGCGCTTCATCAATAACTCAGCTAATTCCCCATCATGGTTTTCAATCGCATTAATAATGGCTAAGTGCTCATCAAACGCTTTTGATACGCGAGGCCCAACCATACCCATTTGCACACGATACATACGAATTAACTGATAAAGTCCGTTACTCAATAAGTGAATAAGGTGGTCGTTTTTACTGCCTTTAATAATGCGATAATGAAAATCCAGATCGCCGGCTTCTTGATAGTAAGATTCACCCTCTTTTACACGTTGTGTTTTCAGATGCTGATTAAGTAATTGCTTTAAACTTTGTACTTCATCGGGTGCCATATTGTCGGCAGCTAAACGACACGCTAAACCTTCAAGCGCACTGCGAACTTGATATACTTCTATTAAACGTTCAGCTGTAAGTGCCACAACACGACAACCCACATTCGCTTTACGCTCAACTAAATAACAACTTTCAAGGCGGTTAAGCGCTTCACGAAGCGTTGCACGGCTTACACCATAACGCTTTGCCAGTTCTGGCTCGGATATCTTGCTACCTTGAACAATACTGCCTTCGACAATTTCTCGACGCATATCCACAAATACCTGATCTGAGGCGGTAGTAATAGGTGTTTCACTAAAAGCATCTTGCGTCATTATTCACCTTTCCAAGATTGTCGACAATTTACGGATACACTATGGTCTTTAGCTGTAAATGTGTCAACCCTAAATCAGTAAAAACTGCGTTTTAAAACGGCTATTGTCGACATAAGTATAATAAATAATGTTTAAAAACACTTAAAACACACATTTATGCACCAAGTGTCGACAGGTTTGCATACTTTAAAAGATTATTTAAGGCACTGCTCTGAGCCACTAATAATGCTAGAATACAACTTTAAAATTCTCTGTGAGCACGACCTTGGACGCCAATACCTATATTCCCCAGCATTTTATAGATGACGTAAAGACCTATTTACCTGCACACCTAACATTGGATGACTTTCTCAATGCCTGTCGCAGACCGCTTCGTAAATCTGTACGTGTCAATACGCTTAAAATGTCGGTTGAGGATTTTCAGCAGTATGCCCTTGATAGAGGCTGGACATTAAGCCCAATCCCATGGTGTAGCGAAGGTTTTTGGTTAGAGCGCAGTGAACATGAAGAGCAAGCTCTGGCACTGGGTAACACGGATCTACATTTAAGTGGCGCTATGTATGTACAAGAAGCCAGTTCGATGCTGCCACCAATAGCACTCAAAGACGCATTAACTGATGCAACTCATGTGCTCGACATGGCATCCGCTCCTGGCTCTAAAACTTCACAATTAGCAGCATTAATGAATAATCACGGGGTATTGGTTGCCAATGAATTGTCGTCATCTCGTTTAAAAGTACTCAGCGCAACATTAAAGCGTATGGGAGTTGGCAATTGTGCATTGTCGCATTTTGATGGGGCTATTTTTGGCGATTATATGTATGAATGCTTTGACAGTATTTTACTCGATGCCCCATGCTCTGGCGAAGGTACGGTTCGAAAAGATGCTGATGCCTTAAAGAATTGGTCGATTGAGTCAAACATTGATATTGCCAAAGTGCAAAAAAACTTAATAAAAAGCGCTTTCTATGCATTAAAACCAGGCGGTACATTAGTCTATTCAACCTGTACTTTAACCCCGCTCGAAAATCAGCAAGTGTGCGAATATCTTCTCACTGAGTTTACAGAACATCTTGAAATACAACCATTAGATCATTTGTTTGCAGGTGCAGAGCGAGCCACAACCAGCGAAGGCTATTTGCATGTCTGGCCGCAAACATTCGACAGCGAAGGCTTTTTTATTGCTAAGTTTAAAAAGCTTGCTAGCTGCGATAATCCAAATCAAAAAGTAAAAAAAGGTGCATTCCCTTTTCAGCCGTTTGACAAAAAATCCAGCCAAGCATTTTACACTGAGCTAAAAAAACAATTTGACCTGACATCACTCAGCGGCTCACTAATGCAGCGCGATAAAGAACTGTGGCTATTCCCTGAGCAGTTTGCCGCCATTGAAAACAAAATAAAATACGCGCGACTTGGTATCCACCTGGGCATGATCCACAAAAATGGGGTGCGTCTTAACCACGAATTTGCCACCGTATTTGGTGGCCAATGTAAGGCTAATGTAATTGCGCTAAGTAACGAGCAGGCCAATGACTACTTTCAAGGTAAAGATATTCGTTTAAGCGAACCTAGCAACGCACTTGGCGAAGTGGTTTTAACCCTTTGTGGCTGTCCGATAGGGCTTGGAAAATGGCAAAAAAATAAAATTAAAAACTCCTTACCTCGAGATTTAGTACAAAACACTCAACTGATCAGCTGGTGATAATAATAATAAGGTGTGGATAAGTTGGCAACAATCAATGTATAAAATTTAAGCTTTACGCTTCGTTTTAAGACAAACAGTTGTTTTATAAGCAGTATAAAAAATCATCATTTATTGGGTTTTTTTACATATGTTAACTACACTTAATATTACTTTCTACTTCTCCCTTAATGAACTTAGAAGGTGTTTTTAAAGTTAGCGCAGGCTCATTAGAGCCATCCCCTAAGCCCAGAACAATGCGGATTCGTTCTGGGCGTTTTTTTGTCTATAAATAAGCTATCGTCTTGAAATTTATTCAGTCTCAGTCACATAGGTAATCATTGCTTTATTACACATAACTTGTTTCTATATATAGACTAAGAAAGTGTAAGGACTACCATGTTAAAAATATCTTCATTGATCATGACTATTTCAGTACTGTCATTCTCTGTTATTGCCAATCCTGAGTCGCAAAAATACCTTGGTTTTAATTACCCGCATAAAGCGCAAAATGCTGTGAGTATCACGTTTGATGATGCCCGTCACAGCCAAGTCGATGTTGGCGCTGCGATTTTGAACAGGCACCAAGTCAAAGCAACTTTTTATGTTTCCCCTTTTAACGTCAAGCAGCGCCTAACTCAGTGGCAAGACGCGGTAAAATCGGGCCATGAAATTGCAAATCATACCAGCAGCCACGTATGTACAGGGAATTTTGAATGGTTAAGAGCACAAGACTTATCACTTGAACACACTACACTCAAGTGGCTTGAAAATGATATTTTATCAGCGCAGCAATACCTAAAAGATCATTTAGGAGTGACCCCTCGCGCCTTTGCTTATCCGTGCGGCAATACATTTGTTGGCCGGGGCATTGATACTAAGAGCTACGTGCCTTTAATCGCTAAACATTTTGACAGCGGCCGAACTTGGTTAGATGAGTCAGCTAATAATCCTAATTTTACTGATTTTGCACAGCTAACAGGACTTAGGATCGACGGAATGAGTTTTGATGAAATCATTACTATGCTGGATCAATTACGGGAAAATAATGCTTGGTTGATTTTAGCGGGCCATGAAATTGGTAACAGAGATCAATATACCACTGACGCAAAAGTACTCGAGCAATTGCTTGTTTATCTGAAAGATCCTGCTAACGGTTATTGGTTAGATACAGTAAGTAACGTTAGCGACTATGTAAAACAACAGCGCAAACCATTAAATTAATCATTGCTTAAATCAAACTCTGTGGTGCGATTATCGGGATGGAGTAACTGATAACGCGCCAGCTTTCCTTGTTGTAATTCAATCAAACTAATCGCTGAATCACTCACCAAGTATTTTTGCCCCTCCCCGATGGTTTGATGTTTATCGACTTCCATCTGCCAACGCTTTGTAAAAAAGTTTAACGGGCTTTTCGGCGCGTATAAAATCGAGTCTAACTTATCCAGCACGTTAATTAATTTACGCGGAAACTCATTTTTAATACCACTGGCAGTAAGTTGCCAAATTCTATTGGGGTGCTTACCAAAGCGTTTCTGTACGGAAAAACAGAATGAGTAATGTACATCACCCGATAAAATAAGCGTTTCTTTAGGGGTATCGTCACGGCGAAAGGTATCCAGTAACTTTTTAGCTGAGCCTTCGTGGGCCATCCAGTTTTCAACATCAACTAATAATGGCTGTCCGCAAATATTAAACAATGACTGAATAGCTTCAATTGATTTAACGCCAAACACCGGTGCGGGTGAGACAATGATCACTTGTTCATGAGTCACTAAACTTTCTTCGAGCTCAGTGAGACGCTCCCAATCAAGTAGACCAGAGGGCTCATTAAAGTTTTGCTCATTACGCCAACGATGAGTGCGGGTATCCAGCACGACCACTTTAGGCACAGTATTCAACTCATAATGCCAATGATTAAACTCGAGAATGGTTTTATCAAACGCTTTAAATTGCCATTGTTTTTGCTCAGAAAAACTCGTCTTAAACGCATCAAGTAAAGCAGCTGTTTTATGACCTGCATCATTGCCAAAGCCTTGCATCAGCCAATAACTGATCAAGCCATTATTAACAATACGGCGGCTAACTGGATGTTGGTAAATAACCTGCTCCCAACCAGCCGTCAAGTTCCAATCATCGGTAACATCATGATCGTCAAACATCATTAACGTTGAAATATTTGCCAGTAGCACCTGAACGTGTACTAAGCCATTTTTAAAATCCGTTAAAGCTGCTTTTTCATTATCAAAAACTTGCTGGCATTTGGGCGAGCTTGCTTGATAGCTAATACTATCAAAGTCAATTAAGTCCCACAGTAACGGGCTAAAATTGAGTAAATAAAGGGCTATAAACTCTTCAAAAAAGATCAAGTGATTTGCAGCTTTTAAGCTTGAAAAATGTGGCTCATCTTTTTTTAGCCAATAGCCAACCCCTATTTTATTGCGTTTTTGCCAAGGGACCGTCGGTAAATATAAGTGGCGCTGATAAAGTTGTTCACTTAACTGTGCAGGTAAATCAATTGCCAGTGGTTGCTCTTGGTATATTCCTAATACGCTGATCAGTCGTTCAATTGCTAATAACATCGCACCAGCAACATCATCGGCATACACTTGATCACCAGAGAGCAGTAAAACATCCGCCCCGGTTTTATTTACACTGCGATTTTGCTGTTGAAAATCATTCGCAGCCACTAAGCTATCTTTTGCAGGATGATGTGGGTTACGGCATGAGCCATGTAAAATCTGCTCAAGTTTTTGCGGGATCACAAATTCAGGGGTGGCTTTTCCTTGATAACAAAAATCACTTAAATCAACGTCTAAGTTGCTGTTTAAAAGGCGGTAGCTGATCAGCTGATTAACAGGCAATGTTGCGGCAATCGGTTTTACGATCACAAAGTGCAAGTAAAGATGAGTACCTAAAGCAATGCTCTGTTGCTCACTAAAAACGTCTATATCATCAAATTCAATACTAAATTGTGATGCTACAGACGTTGCAAACTGTATGCAAACCTCTGCAGCATCAGCTCGGCGCACCATCGGCCCCATTATTAATAGAGGAAGTGATGCTGTGCTCATATGCTAATTAACCTTTGTTCACTAAGTTGAACAATGAGTAGAAGTTTTCCGTAGTCGCTTTGGCTAGCTCTTTGTAGCTAATACCTTTTAAATCAGCAATGTAATAAGCAACATCTTGCACATAAGCGGGCTGATTAGTTTTCCCACGATACGGTACTGGCGCTAGATAAGGCGAGTCTGTTTCGATTAATAATCTATCAAGAGGGATTTGTTTAACAACATCTTTAAGCTCTACGGCATTTTTAAAGGTCACAATGCCAGAGATAGAAATATAAAAGCCTAAGTCGATGGCTTTTTTAGCCATATCCCAATCTTCAGTAAAGCAATGCAATACACCACCACACTTTTGTGCGTTATGTTCACGCATTAAGTTTATGGTGTCGTCGCGCGCATCGCGAGTATGAATTATAAGTGGTTTTTGTAACTCGTTCGCCACTTCAATATGACCCACAAAACTTGCTTGTTGCACGGCATGGGTGTCTTTCGAATAATAGTAATCAAGCCCTGTTTCGCCAATTGCTACTACTTTATCGTGGCTTGCTAAATCAATTAAGCGTTGTTTATCAAGTGCGTCTTTTTGATCAAGCGGGTGAACACCACACGAGGCAGAGACATCACTATAGCCTTGAATTTTTTCTAGCATACTAGGGAATTGATCAAGTGTGACACTCACACATAAAAAGTGTTCAACTTGTTTAGCCCGTGCACTATCAAGTACTTGGTCTAAGTTTAAATCGAGTTTATCAAAATCGAGTCGGTCTAAATGGCAATGAGAATCTACAATCATGTTACTGCTTACTACATGGTATAAGTTGGATTACCAGAGTTTAACATAGTCCCTAGTAGTTTTTCGATCTTCACATTTAGGTTCGTTTTATCATCGATAAAACTAATACCAATGCCCGGTGGATTAG
This sequence comes from Pseudoalteromonas sp. SR44-5, assembly GCF_014163675.1. Classification (NCBI taxonomy): domain Bacteria; kingdom Pseudomonadati; phylum Pseudomonadota; class Gammaproteobacteria; order Alteromonadales; family Pseudoalteromonadaceae; genus Pseudoalteromonas; species Pseudoalteromonas sp. SR44-5. Next base: position 17,549 of record NZ_JACJDT010000028.1, on the reverse strand, counting down.
AACTTTGCGCGCCTTGTGGCGTGATCCATGTAACTTTTCCGGTTATTACATCATCTTCAAGCGCATCCGGTAATGTCACTTTTAATGCCAATGAATGACCCATCTCATAACGCATATTAGTGCGCACAAATAGTCCACCATTTTTTAAATACGGCATATAGCAGCGGTATAATTCATCTAGATCATCTAAATCGACTAATAATTCTTGCACAATAATCCTACTTATAGCTTTTACGTAAACGATACGCTAAACGAGACACTGCCAACGGCAAGTTCAATCCTAATATCTGTGTACTGTTTTGCACAAATTCGGCCAATGCATTTTGCGCACTCTGATATGAATCAAAATCCATTCCAGCAATGAGTTGTTGTTTTAATTGTTCGCTTAAAAATAAACAAAAGACGCGAACACGCTCTGTATCTTTACTGATAATATCAACTAACGCACTGAAATTATGGCCTTGTTTTAGCTCAGTTGCAAACTTATACAATTCATCGATTACTTCCAGCTGCTCATCTTGTTGCCAACGGGCAATCAATAATGGCTGCTGGGTAAACATTTTTAACCATGGATATGCAGGAACGTGCAGTTGGGAAATCCAATTCATAGCAACATTGGCGTCATTCACTTTTACTTGTGTAAGCGCGCAGCGACTTAAAATAGTGGCCGGTAATTGCGTTGTCGCACTCGTTGTTAGTAACAAAAATCGCTGCGGGCTGGGCTCTTCTAACGTTTTAAGTAAGGCATTGGCCGCCGCTGTGGTCATTTTATGGCAATCATTGATCACCACCACTTTATTGGCATTTTGCGCCGCTGATTGATGCATGAAATCGCTGACACTGCGAATATCATCCACACCAATGCTTTGTCCATCAGCTTGCACTACATATTTGTCAGGATGAGTAACTGCTTGATTTAAATGGCAGCTCTTACAATGCCCACAAGGGACTAAGTTAGTTGCAGACAAGCACAATAATGCATTAGCCAGCTGCTCCACTAAGGCGCGCTTACCAACACCTTGTTGACCATTAAATAATTGTCCATGGTGAAAACGCCCAGCATTAAAACTGGCTGCTAATTGCTGCTCAACATTGCTAAGCCAAGGATAAATCATAACTATGCCTATATAATAATGGACCTTTTACATCTCATATTTTCTAATAGATAAAACAATGAATTGCTTTATCTTAAAAAATTTCAACTTTAAATATCAAGCGCATATTCAATTAAAAGAGAATCAATGATCTTTATAACATCCTCTAATACGCTCTCTTTAGATTTTGAGGCATCTACGACTTTAAAAGTGTTTGGTTTTTCTTCAGCTTGAGTTAAATAGCCATTTCTCGCTCGAATTAAAAAATCAAGTTTCTCATCCTCTAATCTATCAAGTTCCTGAGATCTTTGTTTAACTCTTTTAAGTCCTTCTTGTGGATCTAAGTCCAATATAATATTCATCTCAGGACTAAATCCATTTAAAGCCAAATTATTGATTTGAATGATTTCAGCAAGTTCAATGCCTCTAGCATAATGCTGAAAACTAAATGTTGCAGCATCAAATCTATCAGAAATTACAATCTGCCCCCTATTTAAAGCGGGTTTAATTTTTTCTTGTATGTGCTGAGCTCGGCCAGCTCCGAAAAGCATTAACTCTGTAGTGTGGCACATTTTCACTGAACTTGAATCTAGTAAAATTTCTCTTATTCTTTCTCCAATTTCAGTCCCACCAGGCTCTCTAGTTAGAAGAACATCGAAACCTTTAGCAATTAAATATTTTTCAACTTCGTTAATAACAGTAGTTTTGCCTGCACCATTACTACCATCAAAAACAACCATGAAACCTTTCTTCATTTTATTTCTCACTGAGATAATTTTTTACAACAACATAATTAATATATTAATTATGTTCATTAAAAATAAGGATAACAATAAAATTATCATTTATTATATTTTAGCAACTCCGCACTCTAATCTAGATTTCCCTTTCGAATAATAATGACAATCGCCACAATTTAAACAACCAAAATTAGATTGAAGTATGTAATTTGGGTTTGCTATTAAGTCTCTACATACTCCTAAATAAATATTATCTGGAAAGTTATGCAGTTCTGAAAGCTTCACTTTGCCTGATATAATAAAATTTCGATTAGGGAATTTTTTTGCCAACTCGAGCGTTTTTAACCTTCTACTTTTTAAAGCACTGTTTGTTTCTGGATATATCAAATTTTTATTTATATTATAAAACCCAAACGAAACATCGAAAAAATCAAACTTGGTTTCCATTATTCTTTCAATAAGTGGGCTCCGATTTTTATCTAATTTTTGCGAGCCTGTTAACAAAGAAAATCTAATAGACGATTGTATTTTTCTACTTTTTAAATTTCCAGCTATTTTATCTATATTTCCTAGAAAGTATTCACTGTGTTTAGAAAAGAAAGGATCAATTAACAAACTGAACAAATACCCATGCGCAGCGTGAATTTGTATATGTTTAAATCCTGCATCAATTGATATTTCAATACTGTTTTTTAAGTTAGTCAGTATCAATTCAATATCTAGAAAGCTTAATTGCGAAACGGCAACTTTATAATCTTCAATAGGATTTTGATGTTGAGTTGCAACAAACTTCTTATTTCCAGTGTAGTCAGGCCACGTTGAGCTTAATTGAATACCTGCAATACTACCGTTATTTGTAATAGAGGTCGCAAGTGTTACCCAAACTTTATCTTTAGAGATCATAGAACAAACATTATTCGTTGCATAACCACCAGAAATAACAACATTTCCTACAATGCTGCAACCAATTCCCTTCCCACTCCTTGCTTTATAAAATTCTATACAGTCTTCATCTGGTAGACCATTAGACACAAAACCAGTGTTAACTGCTAAAAAAAAACTTTGTTTTTTTATATCCATAAAATTGCTCTTGTATAAATATATAATTATTTTAAACCTAGATTTATTTAGAGAACTTCATAAATAACCATACAAATAAACTAGTAAGGAGATTTACAGTTAATCCAACAATTGGTTCAAATAATTTTGTATTAACAGCTATTAAAAGAAAAAAATTGATAAATAAGAAAAAAACTAGACCTATATTTATTTTTCTTTGTTGACCTTCTATTTTTATAAGCGATGCTGATACGATAGCGGGTAACACCTTATGTGCTTCATCTGATTCAGTAAATACCCTTGAATCGTTTTTAACTTCATTAAAATTTTTTTGAAATTGTGTTTTTATAGGCCAAGTTTTTGTTTGGTAACCGTGCTGCCCCACATACGGTGATATACTGCACTCATCTAAATAACTAAAATCAACTTTACCAATTCCTTCGTTCTGAGGTAATTCTATATATTTGTCACTAAAATTCTGAACAACCAAACCTAAATTACCAGAAAAGCCAGGATCAGCATTTGTAGACACAGCACTTAGCCCAATACTAAAAAGAGAGCCCTTACTAATTACTCTAGCAATTAAGTTATTTGGTAAATTTAACTTTTCCTTTGTAATTAGTACAACTCTATGACCAGGTTTTATAATTACTTTCTGATTAAAACTTAATTGAATAGCACTTACACCTTCAGTTAAATCATAATATTCAGTACCCATACGAAGCTCATAATATGCGGCTCCAACATTTTTTTTATCGCCATCAATAATGAGATCGCTTTTATCCATTAGTTCAATAATTGATTGCTTTGATAGTACAGACATAATACTTCCATATATTTGTGAGGAGTTTTATTTAAAACTATTTAACTGTTTTTGATAACGTAAGTAATCTTGTACTGCTTTGTTATGTTCTTTTAAGGTTTTAGAAAATTGATGGCTACCATCGCCTTTGGCAACAAAATAAAGGTACTCAGACTCAGGTGGATTGACTGCTGCAAGTATTGCCGCTTTTGACGGCATAGCAATCGGCGTAGGCGGTAAGCCATTAATTTTATATGTATTATACGGAGTATGATTAGTTAAATCTTTACGTTTTATATCACCATCAAAGTCAGCACCAATGCCATAAATCACGGTTGGATCAGTTTGCAAGCGCATTTTTGTATTTAGTCGATTAGTAAATACAGAGGCTATTAATGGCCGTTCGCTGGCAAGGCCTGTTTCTTTTTCAATAATTGAGGCCATAATCAATGCTTCGTAGGCCGTTTTAAACGGTAAATCAGCAGCCCTGTTTTGCCAAGCCTCATCAAGTACATTTTGCATTATTTTATGCGCTCGTTTGAGCACTGAGCTTGTCGTATCATTAGCATGATAATAATAGGTATCAGGAAATAACCACCCTTCTAAATGCTGATCAGAGCCGACTATTTGCTGAGATAACTCACCAAGACTTAAATCTTGACGAAGGTACTGGGCTTTACTTATTGCCGCTAACACGTCACGAAGTGACTGACCTTCAATAATTGTAAAACTAAAGCTTACTTGTTTACCTTGATTGATTTGCCGAATGTTATCAAGCACCGTGGCGTTATTAAGTTGATATAAACCAGCTTTTAAATCCGTCAGTGTCGGATCGAGTTTCGCGAGTATCTGATAACGTAAGCACCCATCTAACCATTTTTTTGCTTGCCACTGTTGGCAGAGTTGATTAAACCCCGTGCCTTTTTTAACTTCAAACAACGTATTCGCTGGCGCTTTTAAACTACTGTTAATAGTAGCTTGCAACTGTTGATAACCAACTCCAGTTACCAATAATGCTAGCAACACAATCGATATAATCACTCTTAACACGCAGACTCCTTGGTAAATAAACCATGCAATAATACTAAACTGTTTGCTAACTCAAACTGCATACCATCAATCGCTGTAACAGGCACAATTCCCATTAAGCTATTACAACTAAATACTGCCTCCATTTGCAGCAATTGTTCTAGCTTAATATCAGTAAATTCAATGGTTAACTTATCACACAGTGATTGCAGATAAACCCCTTGAATGCCACAGTTTTGCAAACTTGGACTAAAAACTCGACCATTTTTAATAGCAAAAATATTTGCCGCAGAGGTTTCAATCACATTATTGTGATAATCACACACCATTACATCATCACAATCTTGCCCTTGCATGGCACGTTTGATCATTACTTGCTCTAAACGATTTAACGTTTTCAAACCAGCAAGCAGTGGTTGCGATGCAAGTTGCACAGGACTAATAGCAAGTTTAATACCTTGTTGTGCTAATTGAGCGTAGTGTGAAGGAAACGGTAATAGCGACAGTACAATCAATAAATTGCTTTGTTCAGGAAGGCCATAACCACGCCCTCCTTCACCACGTGTAACCACTATTTTTAACACGCCCAGCGAAACCGTCTTAATATACTCAGCGATTGCTTGCTGCAGTGCCGATAAATCCAGCTCACCAAAACTAAGTCGCTGCGCGCATTCAACTAATCGTGCCCTGTGAAGTGGCCAATGCTCTACTTGAGCATCAACTATTTTTGCAGTTGTAAAAAAGCCATCGCCATAATTAAAGCCGCGATCATTGCTACTTATGCAAACGCCTTGCTGTGGCGTGACTAATTTTATTGTTTGCGCTATGTGAGTTTTTTGTTTTGGCATATTTTGCATATAAAAAAGCCCAGTAACAACTGGGCTCTTATTTTGTCTCGTTGTTAAAAAAGATTATACCTTTTTAAATACCAACGAGCCATTAGTACCACCAAAACCAAATGAGTTACATAATGCGTAATCAAGTTTCGCATCACGAGCCGTGTGTGGAACGTAGTCCAGATCACAGCCTTCATCAGGGTTATCAAGATTAATTGTTGGTGTTACTTTTTGATCTTGTAACGACAAAATAGTGATAATTGATTCAACAGAGCCTGCTGCACCGAGTAAATGACCCATCATAGATTTTGATGAACTCACCATCACATCTTTGGCAGCATTACCAAAAATTGACTTAACTGCAGAGGTTTCTGCTTTATCGCCAGCGTTAGTCGATGTACCGTGAGCATTAATATAACCCACTTGATCTGCATTGATTTGCGCATCGTTTAAAGCATTTTCCATTGCCAAGGCTGCACCGGCACCATCTTCTGGTGGCGACGTCATGTGATAAGCGTCGCCGCTCATACCAAAACCAACCAACTCAGAGTAGATTTTTGCACCTCGGGCTTTCGCATGCTCGTATTCTTCAAGTACGATAACACCTGCACCATCAGCAAGTACAAAGCCATCACGGTCTTTGTCCCATGGACGTGATGCAGCTTGCGGATCGTCGTTTCGGGTTGATAACGCACGTGCAGCGTTAAAACCACCCATACCAATTGGCGTTGAGGCTTTCTCTGCACCACCGGCAACCATCGCATCAGCATCACCATAAGCAATCATGCGCGCAGCGTGACCAATGTTGTGTAAACCTGTTGTACAGGCTGTCACGATAGAGATATTTGGACCACGTAGACCGTGCATAATCGATAAATGACCAGAGATCATATTGATAATGGTCGACGGCACGTAAAAAGGAGAAAGCTTACGTGGGCCACTGTTTAATAACTTTATGTGGTTTTCTTCAATAAGCGTTAAACCACCAATGCCCGAACCCACAGCAACACCAACGCGGGCTGCGTTTTGCTCTGTGATCTCAAGGCCAGAATCTTGTAGTGCTTGTACACCTGCTGCAATGCCATACTGGATGAACAAATCCATTTTTTTAGCATCTTTTGCCGGCATATAGGCTGACGCATCAAAATCATTCAGCAAACCAGCGAACTTGGTGCCAAAACTAGATGTATCAAAATGAGTGATAGTTTGGATACCACTTTTGCCATTTAACAAGCCTTGCCAGGTTGATTCAACATCATTACCTAGCGGCGTCAACATTCCTAAGCCAGTTACGACGACTCGACGTTTAGCCACGGTTTGCCTCCAATAAGGGAATTATTATTTTTCTGGTGGGTATTAATACCCAAATGCGTGGAAATACAGGGTATAGATAGATTAAGGGCAGCGAACGCTGCCCTTAATATGCGATTGATTACTCAGCGTGAGCCGTTACGTAATCGATTGCAGCTTGTACTGTAGTGATCTTTTCAGCTTCTTCATCTGGGATCTCAGTATCGAACTCTTCTTCAAGAGCCATTACTAATTCAACAGTATCAAGTGAATCTGCGCCTAAGTCATCAACGAAAGAAGCTTCATGCTTTACTTCTTCTTCTTTAACACCTAGTTGCTCAATGATGATTTTCTTTACGCGTTCTTGGATGTCGCTCATTCTTCTTTCCTTTATTAAAAACGCCAATGCGTTATTTTCAGATTGCGGCGTAGTTTACGGCGCATAATTCTGTGATTCAAGGATTTGCTGATAATTTTTTATCTGGTCAAACCTCTTGACGGTTATTTGTGTCTTTTATCGCTTATTTTCAGCACGAATTCAAGTATGTTTAAAGCAAGTTAACAAAAAATTCAACATTTTTCGACAAGCCGCCTCAAAACAAAATAGGAACAAAGTTCCTTACACCATGTACATCGCACCATTTACGTGCAAAGTTTCGCCTGAAACATACGCTGCTGCATCAGATGCTAAGTAACATACTGCGGCGGCAATTTCATCCGGTTGGCCTAAACGCCCAGCAGGAACATTAGCAAGCGTAGCTGCTTTTTGCTCGTCAGTTAAGCTGTCGGTCATATCTGTTTGAATAAAACCAGGAGCAACTACGTTGACTGTAATACCACGAGAAGCAACTTCACGCGCTAACGACTTAGAAAAACCAATTACACCCGCTTTAGCTGCTGCGTAGTTAGCTTGCCCTGCATTACCCATTGTACCAACAACTGAACCTATATTGATAATTCGACCGTTTTTCTTTTTCATCATCGGGCGTAACACTGCTTTAGATAAACGAAAAACTGAGCTCAAGTTAGTATCAATGATATCGTCCCACTCTGCATCTTTCATACGCATAAGTAAGTTATCGCGGGTAATACCAGCATTATTTACTAATACGTCGATATCGCCTAAATCTGCTTTTATCGCAGCAAGTGTCGCCTCGATCGACGCAGGATCAGTTACGTTTAACGCATAACCTTTACCATTCTCGCCTAAGTATTCGCTGATATTTGCAGCACCAGACTCGCTGGTTGCAGTACCGGCAACTTTAGCACCTTGTGCTACCAATGTAGTGGCGATTGCTTTACCAATACCGCGACTAGCGCCTGTAATTAGGACAACTTTGCCCTCTAACGAAAATAAATTTGCCATTTTTTCCTACTCTTATTTTGCTTCGTCAATGGCAGTTTGGCTATTCACCGAACCACATACCATTGCTTTATCAATGCGTTTAGCAAGACCCGTTAACACCTTCCCAGGACCAAACTCGTAGCTTTGGGTAATGCCCTGTGCTACCAATGCTTGTACTGTTTCTGTCCATCGTACTGGACTGTATAGTTGACGTACTAATGCATCTTTAATAGCATCCGCTGAACTTGCAGCTGTTACATCAACATTATTAATTACATCACACTTAGGTGTATTAAATGTTAAAGCAGCTAAATCTTTTGCTAATTTTTCTGCCGCTGGTTTCATTAGTTCACAATGTGAAGGTACGCTTACCGATAAAGGCAACGCACGTTTTGCACCAGCTTCTTTACACGCTTCTGATGCTCTGTCTACTGCGGCTTTATGACCTGCAATCACAACTTGACCCGGTGAGTTATAGTTTACTGGTGCAACCACTTCACCTTGTGCTGATGCCAAGCACGCGGCTTTAATTTCGTCATCACCTAAACCAATGATCGCAGCCATTGAACCCACGCCTGCTGGCACAGCTTCTTGCATATATAAACCACGGTTTTCAACCAATTTTACAGCTTCGCCTAAGCTCAACACATCAGCACATACCAGCGCTGAGTATTCACCTAAACTGTGACCTGCCATCGTTACGTCTGCATCTGGATTTGCAGCAAGCCATTGGCGGTAAATTGCCACTGATGCTGTTAATAATGCCGGTTGCGTACGATGGGTTTGATTTAATTCTTGTTCTGGACCATTAAGTACTAATGCAGCCAAATCATAACCAAGTGCCGCTGATGCTTGCGCAAACGTCGCTTTAACAATATCAGATTGCTCTAATAGTTCACTTAACATACCCACAGATTGTGAGCCTTGACCCGGAAAAACAAGTGCAATTTTTTGTGCCATACTTTGCTCTTTTAATTAAACAAATAAATAAATGTTTAAGTACACACCTGACATAGTAATTAATCGTCAGTTGCGACTTTTTTAGTTGAATGTGTTTGCTCGAAGATAGCTGCAATTTTTTCAGGAAGTTGACGTTCCACCTCTCTAGCAGCTTCGTCGATAGCAGCATGAAATGCTTTAGCTGAGGCATTTCCATGGCTTTTTACGACAATACCGCGCAATCCTACCAGAGAAGCGCCGTTATACTGGTCGGGGTTCACCCGTTTATAGAGTTTTTTTATTACTGGCTGTAACATAAATGCTAAACATTTATAGAAAAAGTGCTTTTGCAGTGCTTTGGTAAGCTTAAACATAATCAGCTTGGCAATCCCTTCACAGGTTTTCAAAGCCACATTGCCCACAAAACCTTCACAGACGATCACATCTGATTTACCAGTAAAAATATCACTACCTTCGCTGTAACCAGTATAATTAAGGTAGCTACATTGTTGCATCAGTTGTGCAGCTTGTTTGATATCTTCATGGCCCTTAATGTCTTCGGAGCCAATATTTAATAAACTCACTTTTGGACTATCACAGCCCAGTGCTTGCCCTGCGACAACCGAACCCATAATGCCAAATTGATATAAGGTTTGTGCATCACAATGCACGTTCGCACCTAAATCAAGTAAGTAAACCGGATTTTTTCGCTCAGTTGGCACAGCCGAGATCAATGCAGGACGTTTTACGCCTGGCAACATTTTCAGCACATAGTGAGCCATAAATAATAATGCACCGGTATTTCCGGCACTAACGCACGCTTGTGCCTCACCTGATTTAACTAAATCAAGAGCAACGCGCATTGAGGAATCTTTTTTAGATCGCACAGCAGAAGACGGTTCACAACTATTGGTGACTACTTGACTACAATGACGAATTATTAAACGAGGATGAGATAGAGAATCGAGAGACTCAAGTTCTTTAGATATTACTTGTTCGTTGCCACATAAGATCAATCTTAGATTGGCATTTGCATTTACCGCGTTAACGGCTGCGGGGATAGATGAACGGGGGCCATAATCGCCCCCCATCATATCTAACGCAATTGTTAGATTGGTCAGCATAAAAGCAATCTCTTATTTAGAAATTACTTGAACGCCTTTGTAGTAACCATCTGCAGTCACATGGTGACGACGATGAGTCTCACCAGATGTTTGGTCTACAGTTAAAGTTGGACCACTGATCGCATCGTGTGAACGGCGCATGCCGCGTCTTGCACGAGACTTTTTGCTTTTTTGTACAGCCATAGTCTTCTCCTAAGAATCTTTCTTAAGTTGTTTCAAAATATCAAATGGATTTGGTTTATCATCTTCCGCTTTTAAAACACCAAAGCTGGCAGGCTTTGCTGAATAACTGCATGAAGCTTCGTTGTGGGTAGCAACTAATGGCACGGCTAAAATTAGTTCGTCTTCGATTAAATCAAAAACGTTAACTTCACCATTTTCATCAAGCGCTACTTCATCGTAGTCTTCTGGAAAAATCTCTAACTCTGTATCCTCACCGACTGGTGAATAAACAAAGTCTTGAACCAAATCCAACCCTAAATCACCATTACAACGTTGACAAGTGACAGTAACATGTGTGGACAAATTGCCTCTAATCACAGCGAAACCTTGATCATCGTTTTTGCAATGAATTTTTACCGCTATTTCACCTACTTCTTCCTGCACAACTTCCCGTAAACGGGTAAGTTTTTCAAGCGGTACAATGCCGTCATACTTTAAACGGTGTTGCGCTGCCTTGCCTGGATGAAGAGTGATGGGAATTTTCACCTTTTGCATAGGGGCTGCATCATATAGATAGTTACTTGGTTAGTCAAAGTAAAAAACCAATTTTAGCTGGTTTTTCGCGATTCATTTCTTTGTTTTGCCAACGGATCTGATTTATCCTAACTCAATCTAATTTTCATTAGGAAAACAATCCATGCAGCACCCGCTTATTTTAGCCTCAAGTTCACCCTTTCGTCAGTCTTTATTGCAAAAATTTAATCTGCCGTTCGACAGTTTTTCACCTGGTATTGACGAATCAGCACTACCCGATGAAGCCCCAGTTGAACTTGTAAAACGCTTAAGTGAACTCAAAGCACGCGCAGCCACTACACTTTTTAAACAAGGCTTAGTAATTGGCTCTGATCAAGTTGCCGTATTTGAGCAACAAATCTTAGGCAAACCACACAACAAAGAAAATGCCATTAAACAACTGAGTTTATTTAGCGGTAATACAGTCACATTTCTAACGGGCTTATGTGTTTATGATATTCAAAGCAATAAAACAAAAACCCTAGTTGAACCCTTTAATGTTACATTTAGAACACTGACACAAGCACAAATATCTGCTTACTGCGACGCAGAGCAACCCTACAATTGTGCAGGCAGCTTTAAAAGCGAAGGCTTAGGTATTTGTTTATTTGAAAAGCTTAGCGGTGATGACCCTAATAGCTTGATTGGTTTACCACTTATCAAACTCAGCCAATTATTGACTGAGTTTGATCTGGATGTGTTAAGTAATCAAGACTAACTATTTATTCACTACGACTTAAACTAAACGCGCAGCTAGTTGCTGATACGAATCAACTGTCGCAATCGGTGTAAACTCGTTTAGCTGCTGGGCGTTATGCACCCCCATAGTTACACCTAAACGGTCAATATTGGCCGCTTTTGCCATCGCCATATCTATTTTGGTGTCGCCAATCATCAGCGCATCATCATGGCTAATATTGAGTTCATCGAGCAGTTGCAACAACATATCAGGAGCTGGTTTTGACAATGCATCATCACTGGTGCGGGTCGCTACAAAGTAATCCCGTAACTGTGTTTCATCCAGCAAGCGTTCAAGGCCGACTCGGCTTTTGCCGGTAGCAACAGCTAATAATACGCCACGGTTTTTTAATGCCGCTAAAGTCTGTTCTACATCAGCAAATAAGGGTGTAGGCGTGTTATCAAGATGTTTATACTGATGCTTATAACCGGCGATTAAATCAGCGTGTAAATGGCTCTGCTGAGGAAATAACACCGTCACGGCCTGCTCAAGTGATAAACCAATGATATTTTTAACCGCCTCGTCACTGGGGCAAACTACACCACAGACTCTCGCAGATTGATGCATGCAGTTAACTATTTTAGCCACTGAATCCATCACCGTGCCATCCCAATCAAATATAACTAATTTATAGGGTTTCACGGTTTTGCGGCACGTAACGTTTTAATACAATTAGCCAGCGCTTTATCAAGCGGCGCTTCTACTCGCATAGTAGTTTCATTTTTTGGATGATAAAAACTCAAATCGTGCGCATGTAAAAATAATCGCCCTAATCCCACTTTACGCATCGCCGCATCAAATGCTTGGTTGCCATACTTATCATCACAAGCAATTGCATGACCTTTACATTGTGTATGCACACGAATTTGGTGAGTACGACCTGTTACTGGTGATGCCTGCACTAACGAACATTCAGCAAAGCGCTCCAGTACTTTAAAACGAGTATGTGAAGGTTTACCTTCAACGTTATCCACACGTACTACTCGTTCACCTGATTGTAGGGTGTTTTTACGCAGCCCTTCGGTGACATTTTTAGTTTTAGAATCCCATTGCCCATCAACCAATGCCCAGTAATTCTTTTCCATGGTTTTTTCACGTAACTGTTCATGCAAGCTGGTCAACACTGAACGACGTTTCGAGATTAACAAACAGCCTGATGTATCACGGTCTAAACGATGTACAAGCTCTAAACTGCGCTCATCTGGGCGCAATACGCGCAATGCTTCAATTAAACCATAACTGAGCCCACTGCCGCCATGCACAGCCATGCCTGATGGTTTGTTAATGACGATAAGGTATTTATCTTCAAATAAAATAGCCTCTTCAAGTTTGGTTACTACATCAAGGTTTTTAGGCACAAACTCTTCACGTTCAGCTATTTGTATTGGTGGAATACGAACGATGTCATCGAGTTGTAATTTATACACAGGTTTGATGCGTTTTTTATTAACCCGCACTTCCCCTTTGCGAAGAATTCGATACACAGCGCTTTTAGGCACCCCTTTTAAATGAGTAATAAGAAAGTTATCAATCCGTTGACCTAAATGGTCTTCGGTAATCGTGACGAAAGATACTTGTAAGCCGGTTTTTTCTGACATTGCCTAATCACTGATTTAAGTAAAATAATTTTAGTTGCTAACACAGTTATAATAATGGGATAATCACCGTCGCAAATATATATTTGCAAATAACAACGGTGCTTTTTAACACATTAAAACATTCGTGATGCACATTCTGGGTAATTGATCATACAGATCCGAGATAAGTTTTCCAAAGCTTTTATACATACCCAGTTTACACGTGCCTTCAATTAACTCCGATGCGTGTAATATATCGCCAGTTAAGTTTGAGCATGAAGTGTTATTTAATGTTGATGAAAAAAGCAATTTGAACAGATAATTTGTCTGATCGTGACGGCGTACAATACGCCGTTCAGCAGATGTGTTGTAACCGTACAAGTTAATTTAATTAATGGTCGACTCTGGACAGAACTCGAATACGTCACTGTAAAAAAACAGCCGATAGTTTTGGCACCATAATAGAATTTAATAACGTGACAACACGTTATTGTCAGCCAGCACCATAAAGATACTTAGAGTACGGATACAGTACCAAGCTCCCCCACAGATCCAGTCGTGAGATTGTACAAAAAGAAGCGATGGGAGCAACTGAACAGGCGAAAAGTTTCGTCATGTCAGAGACATAACACAGTAGAGTAACAATATGAAACGTATGCTAATCAATGCGACGCAGCAAGAAGAAATGCGCGTAGCACTGGTTGATGGCCAGCGCCTGTATGATTTAGATATCGAAAGCCCGGGTCACGAACAAAAAAAAGCCAATATTTATAAAGGCAAAATCACTCGTATAGAACCGTCATTAGAAGCCGCCTTTGTTGATTACGGCGCTGATCGTCACGGATTCCTTCCTTTAAAAGAAATAGCCCGTACTTACTTCCCACAAGGTTATACTTTCCATGGTCGTCCGAATATTCGTGACGTGATCAAAGAAGGTCAAGAAGTTATTGTCCAAGTAGACAAAGAAGAACGCGGCCAAAAAGGCGCAGCCCTCACCACTTTTATTAGTGTTGCAGGTAGCTACTTAGTCTTAATGCCTAATAATCCTCGTGCTGGCGGTATTTCTCGTCGCATCGAAGGTGATGAACGCACTGAACTTAAAGAAGCTTTAAGTCGTTTAGAACTGCCTAAAGGCATGGGTTTAATCGTGCGTACTGCCGGTGTTGGTAAATCGTTTGAAGAACTAAACTACGATTTAAAAGCGCTGCTTGTTCATTGGGATGCGATTCAGCAAGCCTCTGATGGCGGTAAAGCACCGTTCTTAATTCATCAAGAAAGCAACGTGATTTTCCGTGCGATTCGCGATTATTTACGCCGTGACATCGGTGAGATCCTAATTGATAAAGCCCGTGTATTTGAAGAAGCTAAAGCGCACATTGAGCGTTTTCGCCCTGACTTCATGAGCCGTGTAAAACTTTATCAAGGTGAAGTGCCTCTTTTTACTCATTATCAAATCGAAAGCCAAATTGAGTCTGCGTTTCAACGTGAAGTACGCTTACCTTCTGGTGGTTCAATTGTTATTGACCCAACTGAAGCACTTACTTCTATCGATATCAACTCATCTAAAGCCACTAAAGGCGGCGATATCGAAGAAACTGCGCTTAATACCAACTTAGAAGCTGCAGACGAAATTGCTCGCCAATTACGTTTACGCGACTTAGGTGGCTTAATCGTTATCGACTTCATTGATATGACACCACCGCGCCATCAACGTGAAGTAGAAAATCGCTTAAAAGATGCTGTTCGTCCAGATCGTGCCCGTGTACAAATTGGTAAAATTTCGCGTTTTGGCTTACTTGAAATGTCGCGTCAGCGCCTACGCCCTTCATTAGGTGAAGCGAGCCAAGGCCCATGCCCACGTTGTAGTGGTCAAGGTACTATTCGTTCAAACGAGTCGATTGCATTGTCAATCCTACGTTTAATCGAAGAAGAAGCGATTAAAGACAATACCTCACAAGTTAATGCCCAAGTACCTGTAGCGGTTGCCTCATATCTGTTAAATGAGCAACGCCGTAGCGTGCATCGCATCGAAAAACGTCATAACTGTGATGTGGTGATCATTCCAAATCAACATATGGATACACCACATTATGAAGTAATGCGTTTGCGTAAAGATGAAACAATTGAAGCAGCAAGCTACGAGCAAATCACATTACCAGAACAAGAAGTGTATGAAACATCAAAAACACCAACGGTCGCGGTACGTGAAGAGCCGGTGTTAAAAGGCGTAGTTATGCCATCAACACCAGCACCACAAGCTCAGGCTCAAACAGCCCCAGCAGCGGCACCACAAAGTGTTGCAGCCCAGCCGCAGGTAAGTTTATTTACTACCATCAGCAATTGGTTTAAGGCTTTATTTGCAACGCCTGCTGAGCAAATAGAAAGTAAAGAGCAACAGCAGCAAAAAACAGCGAGTGAATCTCGTAATAATCCACGTCGTAACAATGACGGTGATACACGTCGTCGTAATAACCAACGTCGTCGTAACAATAATTCACGCACTAAACCGCAAAGCGAGCGTACAGAGAGCGTAGCTGAAGAAACGCCAGCAGTTGGAAACACGCAAAACAACGAGCAACAGGAAAGAAACGATAACCGTAACAAACGTCGTCGCAATCCTAACTCACGTAAGCGTAACGATGACAGCAAAGTAGTAGCAGAAAAAACCGAAGCAAAAGCTGACGTAAAAGACGTTGCACCAAGCCAAGATGTCGTTGTTGAAGCAACGGAGCAAAAACCTAAGGTTCGTCGTCAGCGCCGTAACTTACGTAAAAAAGTTCGCCTGCAAGATGAAAATGCACAACCGGCTACAACCAACAATGACGCAGAGCAACAAGCTACGCCTGTTGTTGATGACAAGCCGGCTAAGCCAGTTGTAACTCAAACTGAAGAAGTTAAAGCACCGGTTGAGGCTACTGCTGTTGAAACAACGGCTGTTGAAGCGCCTGAGCAAAAAGCTGAACAGACGGCACCAAACGAGCAAGAGACAGTAACATCGACTGATGAAGAGCAAGGCCAAACGCGTACGCGTTCACGCCGTTCTCCACGTCATTTACGTGCTGCTGGGCAACGCCGTCGTCGCCCTGAGGGTGAAGAAGCTACGCCAACGCAAGGTACACAACCACCAGCATTTATTCCAGTTGCAGATCAAGCCGCTGCTGAATATGAAGCTGAGTTAAAAGCCAAGCAAAATAAGCAAGCTGCAGAAGTAGTTGAAGAAAAACCTGCCGTTGCTGCAGAACCTACTCCAGAAGTGGTTGAACAAGCGCCTGTTGCTGCTGAAGCAACTGAAGAAGTGGTTGAACAAGCGCCAGTTGCTGCAGAACCTACTGAAGAAGTGGTTGAACAAGCACCAGTTGCTGCTGAACCTACTGAAGAAGTGGCTGAACAAGCGCCTGTTGCTGCAGAACCTACTGAAGAAGTGGTTGAACAAGCACCAGTTGCTGCAGAACCTACTGAAGAAGTGGTTGAACAAGCGCCTGTTGCTGCAGAACCTACTGAAGAAGTGGTTGAACAAGCACCAGTTGCTGCAGAACCTACTGAAGAAGTGGTTGAACAAGCGCCTGTTGCTGCTGAAGCAACTGAAGAAGTGGTTGAACAAGCGCCTGTTGCTGCTGAAGCAACTGAAGAAGTGGTTGAACAAGCGCCTGTTGCTGCAGAACCTACTGAAGAAGTGGTTGAACAAGCGCCTGTTGCTGCTGAAGCAACTGAAGAAGTGGTTGAACAAGCGCCAGTTGCTGCTGAACCTGCTTCAGAAGTAGTTGTTGAGGAAGCACCAATGGCAGAGCCTAAGCCTACTGCAAAACCTGTAGCGCACACTAAAACAGTGATCACTTCAGGTAAAGCAAGTGCGCCAATGGCACAACCTACTGCCGTTGCAGATAGCGAAGTCGCCCATACGCCAAAAGCGATGGCACACGACAAACGTGACGCTATTCCAGATAGCGGCTTACGTGCCGGTTCTATCAAACCAGCTGGTCGCGCGAATGCTGCAATGACTAAAACCATGAGTGTTGACTAACACTTTTGGTTTAGCTTAAAAGCACACTAAAAAGCCGCGTTAATGAAAATTAACGCGGCTTTTTTAATAGCAGTTATAAGGTTAAAGAGAACGATTTATACCAATCTGCCAAATTATGTGATCTAATTAGCACACTGATACTTATCTACTTTTACTAAATTGAACTTAGAAAAATCCAAGCAACTTTTAGCTTTATCACGTAAAGAGCCTAATGCGAGA
>NZ_JACJDT010000027.1:0-60189 GCF_014163675.1 Pseudoalteromonas sp. SR44-5 | reverse complement strand
TTCAGTTTTGACTTGTTCAATGAGTGTATTCATGACTTACCTCCAAGTTATGGGATAACCCCAAGGTAAGTGTGGCTCAAATGGTCAGAATAGGATCTCCGCGTAGCGGCTTAGTTCAACAATTTAATAGTGCGCTCATCGCGCATATTTCTGCCGACGCCACGCTCATTTTCATGAATATATGCGCAAAGAGCAGTTTTACTAATCAATTAACGACGATATTTAGCCACTTTCAATGACTGGTTGGACTCACAGCTCAAAGAAGCCCTTTAGTGCAATTATGTTAACTCATCTTGGGGCAGAGACGAGTTATATACATAACCCGCCTCTGGCACTTTTCTACCTATCAAAAATAGAGCTATTCGTCATTTTCACTGGTTTTTATTCGATGGCTCAGATAACCACCAAACAACACCCTGCTCTTTTCGTTAAAACTTGTTGCTGCTTGTAATTGTTTTCGCATTATCCATCATTAGATCACGCTTATTGTCCAAAGGGTTACGCTGTCGAAATGGTCTATGTGATACCGTACTGGATTTGTTCTTTGTCGTGCTCTGCTGCGAAGGTGCATTAAAATAAGCTCAAGCTATCTTAACTTTATACCAATCGTGTTAAGTTACTGACCATTTATAGCGACAGATAAATACAGTGATAACAAGGCGTAAATTTTGACATGTAGTTGTTCTAATTGAAAAAATTATAACGCAGTTAGCGCTTTATTCAGCTCGCTAGAATGGTTAAATATTTAAGTCGATTGGTATTACACCTTGCCTACTAACAAGCTGAGTTTGTGCAGCATTTGGACCAGCTATAATAGCAAGAAATGCAAATTGCCTTATAAAGATTAACTCTGAACCAATTTATCCAATATGTAAAAGTTACTCTTGATGCTCAAACTGACCGCGATATACTTCAAATACTTTTAAAACCGTATGTTGCGCTTTACTGAGGCCATCAAACCAAGCATCAAAAACATCATCATCGTCTTGATCACTTAATGCCAAATACTGTGCAAGCAATTCAACAATGTCATTATGGGTGCAGCTTAATGGGTCTATTTGTTGTGCTAGGACACTATGATCACGACTACGTAATGTCTCCATGACGCCCTGATCTATTTCCTGACTTTGTTCACTACCATGCTGTTGTTGGGCTGAACCACTCATAATAATCTGACTCCTATTCTTGATTACTTATTATTTATAACAGGCTAATTCCCAATAGCTAGTTTTTTTAAATCAACTGCTGATTTTTTAACTTGTTTGTGTGAATAAACATCAAATTAGCTACTTTACCAACAACTCAAAAATAGTATTTGCAAAGAATTCTTATTTACTATAAATTATAGTGATAATATCACATAACATTAATTTCCAGTAAAAGGCTATTTATGAAACCTAATATTCACCCTGATTACCAAACGGTTGCTTTTCATGACACGGCCGCCGATAGCTACTTTATTATTGGTTCAACAATTAAAACTGATCGAACCGTTGAGTTAGATGGCAAAACATACCCTTACGTACCTATTGATGTATCAAGTGACTCACATCCATTTTATACTGGTAAGCAAAAATCTGTTGCAACAGATGGTCGAGTTGCTGCGTTTAATCGCCGCTTTAAAAACTTAGGGAGCAAATAATCATGAAAGTCTTGAGTTCATTGAAAAGTGCTAAAAACCGCCCGGGATGTCAAATTGTTAAACGCAAAGGACGCGTTTTTGTGATCTGTAAAGACAATCCACGCTTTAAAGCAGTGCAAGGTATGAAAAAGAAAGGAAGAAAATAAACAACTATCATAGACTGTACACCTTGATATAGGCGTACAGTCTTTAAGGCTAAACTTAAATACAATCTAACACTACTTACCGAACAACAGCTCCCAAAACCCTGGTGGCTCATGCAGTTTATGGTATTGCTTACGGAGCCCATCAATGGCTTTTAACGGTCCTTTGGCTGCTTCGAGTCCTTGCTCATTCGCTAATTTTTTTGCAAGTTCAGCTTTTGCGATCACTTTATCTAAACCTTGCAGTGACTGCTCAGCCTCTTTGTGAAAAGTGGCTGTTTTACTTCGCTTAACCAATATCATAAATTCATCGATCGCGGTATTAAACTCCTGTAGTTGTGTTGCTTCAACAGTATGCTTGAACGCAAGCCCCATATTCTTCATGTTGGCTTCAAGATCTAAATCGTCGTTAGCAAATAAACTCGGAACAAACAGCAGTGCCACAAGACACAGAAATACTTTCATAATAATCCTAACAGTTACAACTCAAAAAAGATGAAAAATCATTATACACTCCAGCAGCTATGAATATAACCTTACTCTAAGTGTGGTGAAAATTAATTTTGTGTTAGAATTCGTTTTTGTTGATGAGATGTGTTTTGGGTTTAGAGCGAATGCGAAGATTAAAAAAACAATTTCTGATTTTCTTGTTGTGTTTAATAATTAGCCCTTCTAGCTTTGCCAAATTAAACATTACCTTTGTAAATCCCGGGTTTGCAGATTCATCTGATGAAATAAATACAACCGGTAACTTTTGGTTCAAAGTATCTAAGATTATGCTAAATGCGGCGGATGACTTAGATATAAACTTGCACATAAAATACGCGAATCGTAATCATATTTTGATGAAAGAGCTTATCAGGCAGGCAATTAAAGACAAGCCTGACTATTTAGTTGTGGTAGATGAAAAAAGCGTTGTCAGTAAATACTTAGCAAAATTAAATACCAGAAATATCCCTATTTATTTTTTATATAGCCGACCTGCTATCGGAAAATTTATATCATTAAAACGAGCTGGCGTTAATATTATTGGCAGCGTCATACCGGATAATTATGCTGCAGGAAAAGTGCTTGCACAACAGTTACTTATTAAACACTCAACAACATCGACTCAACCTGCTAATATACTCGCCCTTATTGGCGATTATACAACGCCTGCATCGGTAGAACGTGTTGCAGGCCTAACTGAATTTGTTGAGCAACATGAAGATATAAACTTTATAGGAAAAGAGGTTGCCAATTGGTCTGAACAGGAAAGTTACACAAAAACCTTAGCATTTATGGAGTTTGCTCCTGAGATCAATATTATATGGTGCGCCAATGATGCAATTGGGTTTGGTGCAAAAAGAGCATTACAAGTGCACATAAGGTCATTGTTGGTGGGATGAATTGGGACTCTGTACCAAAAGGTATCAAAGCGTTGGATATAACATTGGGTGGCCATGTGTTATTAGGTGCCTATGCACTTATTAATATAGTTGATCATCATAATGAAAATACTCGAGTTCCCCTAAATCATTCATATTTATCCATATTCAGTAACCTTACTACTGAAACCATACCTCTTGTAAAGCACATAAATGAAACTGATTTAGCCGACATTGATTTTGCTCAATTTAGTAAAACAGCCTCAGATCCGAGGCCATTTACAGTAGATAACCTCGTCAAAGCCCTTAATAAATAACACTGTAAAGGGGATTTACAGCCCTTTACAGTAACTCTCCGTTTTCCAGTAAAATAGCTAACTATTGTCGATTCGATAGCCATAGCGGCTGATAAGGCGCAAGTTCAATACTTTGTTGCCCCTGCTCTATTGCCTGAGCAGAAATAAGTTCAAACCACTGCTCAGTATCAATTAAGTTCAGATCAGCTAATAGCAGAGTCTGAGGCTCATCGCTAATGTTATAAACACAAAAAACACTTTGCCTACGGTCTATACTTTGACGCCAAAAACCAAATAAAGCACCGGTTAAATGTAAGGTAAATTGCGTCGCATTAGGGTGAAAAGCATCTTGCTGCTTACGAATAGCCAGTAAATTATTGATTTGAGTAAACACGTGATAATGATGACTTGATTGATCGGCAAGCTTTTCAAGTAG
Source organism: Pseudoalteromonas sp. SR44-5 (assembly GCF_014163675.1). NCBI lineage: Bacteria > Pseudomonadati > Pseudomonadota > Gammaproteobacteria > Alteromonadales > Pseudoalteromonadaceae > Pseudoalteromonas > Pseudoalteromonas sp. SR44-5. Next base: position 56,305 of record NZ_JACJDT010000027.1, on the reverse strand, counting down.
TGCCGACTCTTGCCAACGATGACGGTTAATACAGCGGTTATGCTGGCTATTTTCAAAGCGTTCATAATCATTGGTGGTACCAAGTAAACTATGAATATAAAGCCCAGGAATGCCTTCGAGGGCAAACATAATAGCATGAGCACAGGTAAAACGTTGTAAGCCCCACTTATCCACGCCTTTATGAGTGCCTTGTAAGGCATCAAATAACGCAATATTAAGTTCATAGGGTGAGCTGGTGCCATTATTCGCTGTGCGCATTGACACCTTTGCGCCAAAGCGACTAACCGTATTGACCATTTGCCCTAGTTCATCCTCGTCAAGCAACCCTTCGACAGGACGTAAGCCAATTCCATCGTGAGAAGCTATAAAATTAAAGTAGGCAGTACCATTTTGCGCTGGCGGCATGCTCATCATCCAATGTTTGAGCGCTTTACTGTCACCACTGAGCAAGGTATGTAATAACAAAGGCGGCAATGAAAAGTTATAAATACAATGTGCCTCATTGGCATTACCAAAGTAAGATAAATTTTCACGATTAGGAATGTTTGTTTCAGTGATTATAACTGCACTTGGCTCCACATGCTCTATTAGCGTTCGCAGTAATCTGATCACTTCATGTGTTTGCGGTAAATTAATGCAAGAAGTATTAAGTTCTTTCCATAAAAAAGCCACAGCATCAAGGCGAAATATCTTTATACCATTATCCAAGTAATGGCGAATAATACCTACAAATTCATTAAGCACTAATGGATTAGCAAAATCTAAGTCAACTTGATCTGGGCTAAATGTGCACCAAACATGGCGCTCCCCTAGTGCCGTTTGCACTGTATTAAGTAGCGGTGATGTTCTTGGTCGCACAACGTCAGATAGATCGTCATTTAAGCTAGCTGTTTTAAAGTAGCTTAACCCCGGCTCTTTGCCCTGAATAAAGTTTTCAAACCAACGACTGCGACTAGAGCAGTGGTTGATCACTAAATCAGCCATTAGCTTTACATCTTGAGCTATTCCTTGAATATCATCCCAACTACCAAGAGATTCATTCACTTGTACATAGTTCATTACCGAAAAGCCCTCATCAGAGCTATAAGGATAAAAAGGTAATATATGCAACGCGTTAATCGTTCCCGCACACTGGTTTTTCATAAACCGATGAAGGGTATGTAACGGTGGTTCACTCGGTACCGCAACTGCTTGATCTGCATCGCGATAACGCATAATTGAATCGCCATAAGCAATCAAAATTACATCTTGCTGATCCCAGCGGTTTTTATGCGGCGTAGGGTCTCGAACCGGGTCGTCTCTTAACATGGTAGTGATCAACATGCTTGCAAGCGCATCAATACTCATACATAAGTCAACACCCTCATATATACTCGTCAGGTGCTGTTCAACCCGTTGTTCAAATAACGCTTTACTCATTACCCTACCCCGTTGTTTATACTAATTTTTAATTATTTATCTGTAATTACTTCTCTGCTTAAGTATTATTATGAAAACTCTTTATTATCAAGCTCTACTGCTTCTTCTAAACGCGCAAACACATCTGGCATTGCTGAAGCAACTCGGTTCCAGCTTGGCACAAATGGCGCTTCCATTGGATACTGTAAAAAATGCTCACCTGCGTTCATAATGTTTTGCGCAAACATTTCTACTGCTTTTTCTTCTTGATGAATATCGAGTTTTAAGCCGTTCATCATGGCATCGTTATGATAAGTTTCAATAAAATCCAGTGCGATACGATAATAAGTTGCTTTAAGTGACCGAATGGTTTCCGTGGTAAATGTCACTCCTTGCGTGGCTAACTTACGAAACAGCGCTTTGGTGATATCTATCGACATTTTTGACAAGCCAGCCGCTTGATTATCCAGTGACAGCGCTTGGTGTTTATGATCATAGTTATCTGCAATATCTACTTGGCACAAGCGATTGTGTGAGTAGTTACGGTACATTTCAGACAGTACGCCAATCTCTAAGCCCCAATCGCTAGGAATACGAATATCGTTGAGCACATCACGGCGAAACGAAAATTCCCCCGCCAGCGGATAACGAAATGAATCCATATATTCAAGGTAGTCAGTGCTGCCTAAAATGGTTTTAAATGAACGCAATAAAGGAGTAACGAGTAAACGCGATACACGGCCATTGATCTTGCCATCAGCAGTACGAGGGTAAAAGCCTTTACAAAATTCATAGTTAAAGCGCGGGTGAGCAACTGGATAAATTAATCGCGCTAATAAACTACGGTCATAAGTTAAAATATCACAATCATGCAGTGCTATTGACTCAACTTTTGCCGTTGCCAATTTATAACCCATGCAGTACCACACATTACGGCCTTTGCCGAGTTCACGCGGCGCGACGCCTAACGCTTGCAACTCTTTATCGAGTGCTTGCAAACGTGGCCCTTCGTTCCAAAGCACGCGGTGATGTTGGTCAAGCTCTGCAAAAAATTGTAATGCATGACGATACTGACTCTCATCGGCCCTGTCTAAGCCAATCGTAATTTGCGACAAATAAGGAACATGTTTCAATTCTTGCACAATATTTTGTAATGCAGAGCCCTCAAGTTCACTGTACAAGGAGGGTAAAATCAAGCCCATTGGCCGTTGTTTTGAAAAGCTAACGAGTTCAGCTTCTAGATCAGCCAGCGGACGGTCGGCAATATTATGTAATGTTGTTATGATGCCATTTTGGTAAAAATCAGCCATGTGATTGCTCCTGTTTAGACGCTAATTGCGCTTTGATAACACTTAGATCTGCTACTTCATCGAGCCAACCTTGTGGGGCTGGGTGTTCACTAACACGCCATGGTTTGTGGGATAATTTTGCCTTGGCTTTACTGGCAGGATTATTAATTAAAATCGCGATATCTGCGGCATCCAACATCGCCATATCATTTTGGCTATCACCCAGTGCAATAGTGGTGAAAGCATGACGACAATGTTTTTTAAATTGCTCTACTAACCAGTTTTGCGCTTTACCTTTATTGGTACTGCGATTTAAATGAATAAAACGCCCGCCTATTAACACTTCATAACCAAGCGGTTTTATTGCTTCTAAAAAGTCAAGTAGCTGTTGCTCTGTGCCTTGCCAAAAAAGCGGATCTGAATATTCACGAATACGGGCAAGTTCGCTTTGTGCTAGGCTCAAGTCTGTTATCTGACTGACTTCTTGCGCTGATAATTGACTGAACAAACGGTAATAAGCACTAAACTCGCTACCGTATTCAAGTAATTCACTGTACAACTGTTTATTGGTTGGCGACAGCGCATAACGCCAGTGTTCATCCAGCTCTTCGCAGCCAATTGGTTTTAATGAAAAATAATTTTTTGGAATATATACAGCCCCGCCATTTTCAATAATAAACGGCTGGTTTAACCCAAGTGATTTTTGCAGTGCGATTACCTCTGCAAACGTTTTGCTGGTATTAAAAACTACAGCGATACCTGCGCGACTCAATTGGCTTAAAAACGGAGCAATCTCAGTACATTGGTAATCGTTATGATCAAGTAACGTACCGTCTAAATCAGTGAAAATAAGTGGCATTGCAACATCATCAGCGCGAAGCTTCATGGCACTTATATCACGTACTTTATCTAGGCTCAGTAATGCATCGACTTGCTCTGGTAACTGAGTTAAATTTTCTCGCGTAATACGTTCAAAATGAGAAATAAATCGCACTAATTGTTGCTCATCGAACGTTCCTTGGCCTCGTCCTTTATGCGACAGTAATTTTTGCTCTTGCTCTAATCGCCACCCATATACGTCGGCAAATGACGGTGCTTTTAGCATCACGGTATAATCAATCATTGCAAAAATATCTTGGTATTCATTCGCTAAACAACTGTTTACACAGCGTCGCCAAATACCTTCAGGATCCTCGTATTGTTCTAATTGATTAACTGATTGATGTAATTGATAAGGTTGTTGCGCTATGCTACCAACACACCAACCTTCAAAAAAAATGATATCAACAGGCTGTTTATTAGTAGGCCATAACGCTTGCGTAACTGGATCATCGGTTTGTTTATCAAACTGTGGCAAAGGCACCCCTACTTCACCTGCAAGTAACGCGGTAAAAGTCTGCTGCATAAGTGCTGTATCATGGGTACCTGGCACACCACGCGTTGCAAATAACGGATGTACATCTTTACTTAATTGTTGACGATGCGCGTGGCTGTGATAAAAATCATCAATCGACATCGCAATACTATTAAACGCTGTATTACAGTTGATCCAAGTAACTAAAAAATCTGCTAATGTCGTTTTACCTGAGCCTTGGCAACCATTGATTGCCACCAGCATTGGACCATCAGTTGGTTTGCTGTGGAGAATATCTTCAGCGAGTGGGACGAAATACTGTTCACTCAAATACTGATATTTGAGTGGCAGCTGATGTTTTGCTAAAAATGGGGTGATATCCACAATATTTGTCTCTTGCATTAAACGCTCCTGATCAGTATGACACTGTTAATGAGGTAAATGCAGTTACTAGACCAGTTTTATAACTTTATATTTTTTAGTTAGTTAAAAAAATAGCGCATATTAAATGCGCTATTTTGGTGCAAATCATTAGCTGAATGTGCAAAATATTACGTTGGCTTATCAGCCTTTGGTAACACTAAATTAAGCACTATGCCTAAAATAGCGCATAGGCTCACGCCTTGTAAGCTAAATTCGTTGCCACCGATATGCATACCACCAATGCCACACACTAAAATGAGTGCCACAATACTGAGGTTACGTGGAGCCGTTAAGTCTTCTCCACTTTTCACTAACGAATTTAAACCCACCACAGCAATTGAGCCAAACAGCAAAATCATGATCCCCCCCATCACAGGTACTGGTATGGTTTGCAAACCAGCGCCCATTTTAGCCACAAACGCTAAAATAATGGCGATAATGGCAGTCCACATCATCACTTTAGGATTAAAGTTACGCGTAAGCATCACTGCACCGGTGACCTCTGAATAGGTGGTATTAGGTGGCCCGCCGAATATAGACGCTGCAGTAGTAGCTAATCCATCACCAAACAAGGTGCGATGTAAGCCCGGTTTTTTCAAATAGTCTTTATTGGTGACTTGGCTAATCGCCATCATATCGCCAATATGTTCAATAGCGGGGGCTATTGCCACCGGCACCATAAATAACACCGCTTGCCATTTAAACTCAGGCCAAGTAAAAGCTGGCATTGCAAACCACGGTGCATTAGTAACAGCATCAAATTGCACGATCCCTAAATATAGCGATAAACTGTAACCTGCGATGACTCCAGCTAAGATAGGGATCAGCTTAAATACACCTTTGCCCCATACCGCGAAAATTAGCGTCACTAACAACGAAAATGCCGCCACCCAAATGGCTTGCTCGTACGCAATCAACTGAATTGAACCATCGCCGCTTTTACCCATTGCCATATTAACTGCAACAGGTGCCAGTGCTAAACCAATTACCATGATCACCGGACCGACCACAACTGGTGGTAATATTTTATGCAGGGTAGCTACACCTTTTAATTTCACTAATAGACTTAACAACATATAAGCCCCGCCTGCAGCCATTAAGCCCCCCATTGTGGCAGGCACACCCCATAGCTGCACGCAGGCAATAATAGGGGCGATAAACGCAAATGATGAAGCTAAAAATATCGGCACCTGACCTTTAGTTACCAAATGGAACAGCAAGGTACCAATACCAGCCGTAAAAAGTGCCACATTTGGATCAAGCCCCGTTAATAAAGGAACTAACACCAAGGCACCAAAGGCGACAAATAACATTTGCGCCCCAGTTAAAATTGTTTTGATTGAAAAGGTAGAGTTATCCACTGTTAGACAGTACCAAAAATTTTATCGCCAGCATCACCAAGACCAGGAATTATATAGCCTTTCTCATTTAAGTGGCTGTCTAATGATGCGGTAAAAATCTCTACATCAGGATGAGCTGCAAGGGTTTTTTCAACCCCTTCAGGTGCGGCAACCAATACAATCACTTTAATTTCTTTACAACCCGCTTTTTTCAGCATATCGATAGTCGCAATCATCGAGCCCCCAGTTGCGAGCATTGGATCAATAACGAGGCTCAAGCGCTCATCAATTTTGCCTACTAACTTTTCAAAGTAAGGAATTGGTTCTAATGTTTCTTCATTACGTTGCAGGCCCACAACACTGACTTTTGCAGCAGGCAGTAACTGCATAACACCATCCATCATGCCAAGGCCAGCACGTAAAATTGGCACAACAGTAATTTTTTTACCTTTGATGTGTTCAACATCTAATTGATTACCATCCCAACTGGTAATTGTTACTTTTTCCAGTGGCAGGTTTTTAGTCGCTTCATAGGTTAATAATGTACCCACTTCAGACGAAAGCTCACGGAAACTCTTAGTACTAATGCCATATTCTCGCATAAGGCCAAGTTTATGTTGAACAAGTGGGTGGTTAATTACATGAATAGTCATAATAGCGCCTAAAAGAAAAATAAATTGCGCTTATTTTAGCTTAAAAAATTCCATCAGACTTTAAAAAAGCATGATCAGTGCAATAAAAAAATTATTTTATGTTCCTAATACAGCGCTTTATCTCATTTAATCCGATAATTGTCATTTTCAACGCAACTACACTATAATAATAGCTATGAATAATTTGCTCACATAGGTTTTATGTCAAAGTTTGTTATTGGGCTCTTGATTGGTATTTTAGCAATAATGCCTTCATTAGCGATGGCTAAAAAACCATTAAAGGTGCAAATGATGACCGACTTTGCATCACAGGAAAATGATGATCCATTTAACATAGCCACTCAATTTTTGCTCGATATTGAAAAGCAGCTCAATGGTGCAATCGCGTTAAACTTTATCACAGCGAGTAGATTAAGGGAGTGGCAACAATTGCATGCAATGAAAGATGTGTGTTTGTACAATAAAGTCAAAACACCTGATCGCCTTGAAAATGCATTATTTAGTACCTCCCCAATTATGGCTTTTCCGGCCAACCGCTTAGTGGTGTATAATCATCCAGAACTGCCTGAAAATATTAGTTTAAATGATGCGGTAAATAAATATAATCTCACCATCGGCATTGCTTCAGGGCGTTCATATGGTCACGAAATAGATAATTATATTACCAAGCATCCTAAATCATTTATGAGCTTAGGCGGCACAACAGGTGCTTATCGCCTTAGTCAAATGCTATTTCAAAATAAGTTCGATGCCGTTATTGAATACAGATCGGTGTTTACTTCTCGTCACGGTACAGATCCAAGCACAGAAAATATCCGCTATCTCAGCCTAGACGACACGAATCAAACAGTGTTTGGCTATATTGCATGCTCGCAGTCAGAACAAGGAAAGCAAGTGATTGCATTATTTGATCAAGCATTACAAACGCCTGAAATCCAGAAAATAATCATTAGTAGTCACACACAAATATTTGCACCGCCGGAGCAGGCGCTGATATTACACGCATTACAAGATGCTTTTAACGTAGCAATACCTGCACGCTGATTTAGTTGTTTAAAATTTGCTCCATCACCCAACTAGTATGTGCGGCCGAATGACCTGTTGACGGATGTGTAATATTTTCAAATAATGACGAGGCCATATTTTGCACATGATATTGTTGAACATGAGGCGGGTTTTCAATGCTCAGTTGTTGCTGACCACTTTCGTTAATAACCGTAATTGCTTGCTCATCAAATACGCTAAAGCTGATCTCGCCCTTTTCACCGTATAAAGTAACAACATCAAAACGAGAAAAACCACCAAAGTTCCAACTTCCTGAGCCGGTAATACCGTTTTTATGCTGCCAACACGCAGTGATTGCATCAAAAGCGCCATATAAGTTTTGCTGGTTTGTCGCCAGTCCTTTCACTTGTTCATAATCACCAAATAAGTAACCAAATAAATCGAGACCATGGCTGGCTAAATCATCAAAATAACCTCCTGGTGCGATAGTTTTATCGGTACGCCAATTGTAAACACCTGATCTATCTTGCTCGCTGGAGGCTTTACTTAAGTGCCAATTAATATGTCGCACCTGGCCGATTTCGCCCGTGTCAATCAGGCTTTTTACTTTATTAAAGCGCGGTAAAGAACGTCGATAATACGCGACGAACAAGGGAACATTTTTACTGCTGAAAGCTTCAAGAATAACTTCACTGTGAGCCAATGTAGGCGCCAGTGGTTTTTCAATACAACATGGTTTGCCCGCAGCAGCAACTTTTAGCGCAAGCTCCATATGGCTATCTGGAGGCGTTGCGATATACACGGCATCAATATCAGAACTTACGATCAATTCATCGGCCGTTTTAAATACCATAGGCACGTTATGGCGTTTTGCGTAATCTTCAGCGAGTGCGGTATCTCGTCGAGTAACGCCTTGCAACACAAAACCTTTCGTATTTTTATACGCAGGGCCACTTTTCACCTCGGTTACAGCGCCACAGCCAATCATTCCCCAACGGATCTGTTTCGTCATTCTACGTTACCCCAAAATTTGTTTTTGTAATTTGATATTGCATATAAGCATTAATTTTTACGTGTTCTGGACTCCAGCCCATTAAAAATCGGTAAAAGTCAGCCCATACAACTGGCCATAAGGTTTGCCATTCGTTAATAGCAGCATGGCTATATGCGCTTTTATCAAATATGTGCATGGCGTTGGCAAAATATTTAAAGTAATCGGCTAAGTAATCATCAGCTCTTTGTTGTAATTGCTGTTCATTTAAACAACTACCCAAAAAGTACATAACGTCAATAACACCTACTCCAGCGCCAACATATTGAAAGTCATATCCTAAAACTTCCATAGTCGAACTATTAACAGCGAAGTTCGCAAGTTTTGCATCACCATGAATAAGCGTTTGATACTGACATGCCCGAATAGTTTGATCGATGCTGTGTGCTTGTTGCTTGATAGCACAATCTGCCATTTTTTCATACTCGTCTGGCCGAGTGGCTAAATGCCAATAACTCCCCTGCGGCCATAAGCCATCAGCTTTGACTTGAAAATGAAAAGCATGAAAATACGCCAACCACTTAATAATGGCTGTAACATGTGTATGGATTGGTTTTGCGTTTACAAAGCCACACTCTGTAAAATCAGCAAACACTAAGACTTTGTGCTGCTCATGTTCTATGGCATTAAAACACCTTAAAGCACCTGCTCTAGATGGTAATCGCGTCGCATAATGCTGATACCAATAAAATTCGACTTCATAAGAGTGACGCTTTCGGTTAATTGCAAACTCAGTTTGCGAAATTCGCGGATGATTTATGTGATCGGGCACACTAATCGCTTTAATGACGCAGGCTTTACCGTCTAAACGACAACGCACTATTTCACCACAGCCACTCCATAAAGCAGTGATTGTTTCAGTGATTTTAATATTTTTATAATGAAGACCAATTAATGGCAGATAAAAAGACATACGCACCAATATTCATAAAACACCTAGTATGACATAAACATTTTAAGATTAAAGCGCTTACAGGCAACACAGCTCACTACTTAACTACATGTTAGCAATCATTATCTTTTGCCAGCTTACTATTTCAACATAATGTAAACCAATGCATTGATTGAAACGTATCAATCTGCACCAGTTATTAAACGAGTAATATATGTTTTCATTCTTTAAGAAAGACCCAACTAAAAAGTTACATAAGCAGCTTTCTATAAAACTAGAACAAGCAATGCATGCCCAACGTAATGGCGATATACGCAAATACTCAGAACTTTCCTTTGAAGCAGATCAAATAGACAAACAAATAATAGAAATAGAAAAACAAAACAAGTAAATATAATATTTAGCCCGCAGTCTAAAATTATGAAATGGGGCTTTTTATTGAGCCCCGAGAATCGTGGTTGAGTCAATTCATACAAATCAGCCCTTTACACAAACTCACCCTCACTATTTCAACTACTTATCCTGACACCTAATGGTGCTGGGCTAGATTGAATGACCTGAACACAAAGAGCATCCTAGCGCTTGTTAGGGAAGGAATAATTTTATTAACATAGCGAGAAACGTTGAGGCACTATGAGTAAAAACCGGAGGTATCGTAATACCTCCCATTTTAAAAGGCGTTGTTACTTAATAAAGTTATCTCGGATTAATGAAATCACTTCATCTGAGCGACCATTAAGAACGGCTTTTACTCCAAATAAGGCAGTAGAAGCAACTTGGTTAGCCTCTATTTTAGGAGGCATTACTAATTCCATGCGATTAACTTTAACTTCTAATAATGCAGGTCCTTTATGATCTAACCAAGCTTGCATCGTATCTGGGAGTCGCTCTGGAGTATCGACTTGCCACCCCTGCAGACCAATTTGTTCAGCTAATGAAGCAAAATTTGGGTTATGCAGACTCGTATAGTTATCTAGTAGACCTTCAACCCGTTGTTCCATTTCAACAAATCCAAGGGATTCGTTATTGAAAACCAATAATTTCACTGGGATTTGCTCTTGTACTAGTGTCAGCAAATCCCCCATTAACATTGTTAAACCACCATCACCACACATCGCAATCACTTGACGCTGTGGGTATGCATTTGCAATACCTAGCGCTTGGGGATACGCATTTGCCATTGTTCCATGCAGTAGGCTTGTTAAGAATCGACGCTCGCCTGTAGCCTCTAAATGGCGTAGTAACCAGACCATCGGACTCCCACCATCAGCGGTAAATATGGCATTTCTATCGGCTTTATCACTGAGTAATTGCGTTAGATACTGAGGGTGAATGAGCTCACTCTCATGCCTTGCTTTTCCTGCATACTCTTTTTTGTCCTTGTGCCACTGCTCTAGTGCATTATTTAGATGAGAATCGTCAGAGCGCTGTTCAAGTAAAGGCAGTAATGCCTCAATTGTATTGGCTACATCGCCCACCAACCCCAAATTGATAGGTGTACGTCTTCCTAAATGTTTCGCCTGCGTATCAACTTGAACAATTTGTGCTTTTTTCGAATAAAACTGGGTATAGGCGAAGTCAGAGCCTAAACATAGCAATAGATCACAGTCATCCATTGCTTGCATGCCAGCCAAATTACCTAGTATACCTGTCATACCTACATTAAACGGATTATTAGGTTCAACAAACTCTTTTGAACGAGAGCTGTGTGCAATAGGTGCTTTTATTTTATCAGCAAGCGCAACTAGTTGGTCATGTGATTCACGTGCGCCAATCCCCGCATAAATCGTGATCCGCTTTGCACTATGGACATACCCGCCAAGGTGTTTAAATCTGCGTCATTTGGACGAATTAACGGCTGTGGTTGGTGTACCGACCAAGCGATATCATCTTCAATTTTATTTTTAAATATATCGCCATTCACTACAACCACCACGACACCTTGATGAGTTAACGCAGCTTGGGCCGCTTGGGCAACGATCCGTCTTGCTTGACTAGGATGATTAATACGCTGGCAAAAAACGGAGCACTGATCGTATATCTTAGTTTGGTCTAATTCCTGTGGAAACCCCATGCCTTCTTCAGAGCTATCTACATTTGAAGCAATGAGTACAACTGGCGATCCGTTACGATGGCTTTCAAAAATACCATTAACAAAATGCAAGCTTCCAGGACCACAGGTGCCGGCACACACAGCTAATTGCCTAGTCATATATGCTTCACTGCCAGCAGCGAATGCCCCCACTTCTTCATGTCGAACATTGATCCACTCTAGAGACGTTTTACTGATTGCATTAGTAAAGTGGTTAATTGTATCACCCACAATACCATAACAACGTTTTGCACCCGCTTTTATTAGCGTGTCAGCAATTACTTCGGAAACTGTAATACTCATTAATAATGCCCTCTATTATGTGCTGATAAAGTTTTTCCCATCGCTTGTGTTATGTCTTTAATGGGTTTGAATGTATCCTGACCAATCGCCATAGGCTGTATCTTTAGGTGCGTCAAGCAAGCTATTTGCAGGCAAAAGCGGGTGAATATCAATAATCGACTTAGATTGAGCAGCGTTAACACGGGTAATAATTTGATGCGGGTTAAGCTCGCTTGGGTGAATAACACCACTTGAGCCTACAATTTCAGCCAGTGCTGAGAGAGTTTTGGCATGAAAGCGAGCAGCCCGTTCAGATTGTATATCAATATCTAAGGAGCGTTGACGTTGCGGATCTTGTGTTGCAATGCCTGTAGGACAAGTTCCCTTGTCACAACGCCGCGCCTGAACGCAACCAATCGAAAACATAAATGCACGCGCCGCATTACACTAGTCAGCTCCTAAAGGAATGTGCTTTGCCATTCCCATACCATTATAAATTTTACCGCTGGCACCTAACTTAATATGTTTTCTGAGCCCTGTGCCCACTAACATATTTTGCATCATTACGAGACCATCTTCTAAAGGCATACCAACCCAATCAGACAGTTCACTAGGAGCTGCCCCGGTGCCGCCTTCGGCACCATCTACAACGATAAAATCAGGATAAATCCCTGTACTTAACATTGCTTTGCCTAATGCCATCACTTCATGAGGCATGCCAACACAGAGCTTCAGACCTACGGGTTTATTGCCTGATAACTGACGCATATTTTGCGCAAATTCCAGAAGCTCAATCGGGGTTGAAAATGCAGAATGCCCTGAGGGAGACAAGCAATCTTGATGAATAGGCACTTGTCGCGCGTTGGCTATTTCTTGGGTTACTTTAGAGCCTGGCAACATGCTACCATGACCCGGCTTTGCACCTTGGCTTAGCTTAATTTCAGTCATTTTTACTTGTTCGATTTGCGCTTGGTCAGCAAATTGCTTGGGATCAAAACGACCCTGTTTATCACGACAACCAAAATAGCCAGTGCCGAGTCCCCATACAGTATCGCCACCGTGTTTTTTATGATATTTGCTAAGCCCTCCTTCACCGGTGTCATGATAAAATCCACCAATTGAAGCGCCCTTATTTAAAGCCTCTATCGCTCGCCCAGATAAAGCACCGAAGCTCATGGCCGAAATATTTAATAAAGATGCATTATAGGGTTGGCTAGACTGCTCATTACCAATCGTGACACGTGGTTTTTTATCAGGCTCTGCGCTTGGTGCCATTGAGTGGCACACCCATGTATAACCATCTTCACGGACATTTCGCTCAGTGCCCAGCGGCTGTGTGTCACTTTTACCCTGAGCCCGATTATAAATAAGATTACGCGCAGCAAAACTATATGGCGTCCCTTCTAAATCATCTTCTACAATGTATTGACGCAAAAATGGACGCAAATCATAAAAAATATGGCGCACCCATGCAATTACAGGGTAATTTCTCAAAAGTGTATTACTCTTTTGAAAGCGGTCTCTAACGCCAAGAAAGGATAAAAGTGCAAGTATAATAATTAAACTGAGTGTCCAATAATTATATGAGTCAAAAATGATTAGAAACAAGGCTGTTATCGCCGCGCAAATAGGTAGAAAAGATCGTAGTACTAAATGAAAAAAAGACATGACTTACTTCATGAGACTATAATCCTTTGACTATTTTAATGAAAACAGCAAACACACTATTCCTAGGTGCGAGTACAGCTTACTTAGTAAATAACTTATTTTTACCCTATCATTTACCTTCTGAACACCACCTTAAATAATCAACAAAAAATTTTATCTTACTCGTTTGGCGAGTTTACATATAAAGATTAATCAATAAATCTCATCGCAAAGCGACACGAATAAACTCTGTAGCTAGATGTTGGTGATATTGTAAACGTGTATGCTAGGAGCTGAAGGTACTAAAAAATAGTCGGCTTTGATTTACTTTCATTCGCAAGTTTATGGCTTTTTGCATTACATTGGTGTTTGGCAACAATGACATTGCCCACTCACTTTAAGTACAAAAAGTGATTAGATCTAATCAAGTAAACTACCTAAGAAGGAATAGCTTACCCGCTTTAACTTGCGGGGTAAGCTATGATAAATAGAGAGTGGTTAAAACTGATACCTTACTGAAGCTTCAATATTACGGGGTGCGCCAAAGAAGCCTTGGTTATAAAAATCAATACTGGAGTAGTACTTTTTATCAAATACGTTGTTGATATTCATTTGACCGCTAAACTGATCTGTAAACTTGTAACGCGCCATCATATTAACCAGCCAATAACTTGCCTGCTCTGCACGATAGGCATTATTAGGGCCAACATTTTCATTATAGATTTCATTTTGCCAATGTGCATTTACACCAAATTTGAACGCCTCATTATAATCATACATTCCAGACAGTTTAACTAAGTGCTCTGGGTTATGTGTTGCAAAAGGATCACCATTTTCATCTTCAGATTTGGTATGTGCGTAGCTGAAATTAGCATTAAATGAATCAGTCACTTGTCCTGAAACTTCCACCTCAAAACCTTTACTCTGCGTACCTTTTTTCCCGATATATGGAAAGCTACCATCAGGCAATGGTTCAGTGAATGAAGGGTCTAGTACTGCTACATTATCTTTTTCGACCTTAAATACGGCAGCAGTAACAAGTAATCGTTCATCAAGCCAGGTGCTTTTTACCCCAGCTTCTAAATTACTGCCTTCAACAGGGTCAAGACGTTGATCATTTTTGTCTTTTGCATTTTGTGGCTGGAAAATTTCAGTGTAGCTTGTATAAATTGATACCGTAGGTACAGGTGAGAACACTAGTCCCGCATAAGGAGTGTTAATGCCCGTTTGTTTGTAATTATCAGCACTGTCTATCTCATTTTCATAATCATAGCGACTAAAGCGGTTACCTAGAACAAGGGTTAGTTTATCCGTTATACTCAGTTGTGTAGCAATATACGCCCCAACCTGCTGTTCGTTATTTTTTCCGGTAATAGCGGTATCTGCATAAGTAGGTTCAGATACACTGCCATCCCACTGTAAAAAGTTTCCAACGGGATCACCACTGATAGCATAAAATGAATCAGAAGTGACATGCTGATCACTTAAGTTAGCCCCAACAATCAAGCGGTGCTCTCGAGAAAACAACTCAAAAGGACCATCTGCGTATATGCGCGCACTATCCAAAGTACGATCACTTTGATAAATCATTGACGAACCACTCATACCAAGCCCAGTGTCTCGATCAGGATGCCCGCTTAAGTATAATAGTTTGCCATCCATTTTATCATCTCGGCGCTCATATTCAGCTCTCAACTGCCACCCATTTGTAAAGCTATGCGCTAAATTAACAAAGGCACTGGTATTATCGCGATCCCAATAGGTCCAGTTTGCTGCCGTTGTACTTGATATAGCTAAATCATCAGCAGAGGAGCCATCAGCATAAAATAAAGGCAATGCTCCCCATGTAGAGCCTTTAGGTCTACGTTTCGCATGCTCTATTCCGATATTCATCTCAGTATTCGCGCCTAAATCAAAACCCACCGTTGTATAAAGTTGAAGATTATCTTTTTCAGCTAAATCAACATGGCTTTCACCTTGATCAATACTCGCAGCAACACGGCCACGAATACTGCCATCGCTATTGAGTGGCGTGTTAAAATCACCTTCAAGTCTAACATTTTGCCATGAACCAACTTTCGCAGTAACGTAACCTTGTTGTTCAAAACCTGCTTTTTTACGGATCAAATTGATTGCCGCTGAAGGTTCACCTGCTCCAGAGAGTAAGCCAGTGGCGCCTCTAACTACTTCCACACGCTCAAAAAGAATGGAATCTGATACTGCTTCTGAAAAAAAGCTATTGTAAAAAACCGGTAAGCCATCATACTGAAAATTGGTAACGGGATTACCACGTGCGCTAAAGAAAAAACGGCTGGTTTCTGCTTTTTGAACATTGATCCCCGCAGCCATTCCCACGACATCTGCCACATTATCCAGTGCAAAGTCTTGAATTGCTTGCGCATCAATTACAGAGATAGACTGAGGAGTTTGTTGCACTGAAAGCATTAAGCCTGTAGCGCTGGTATTATATTCTAACCGTTGCCCTAGCACAGAGATTTTTTCGATATTTGCTTCTTCTGTGCCTTGCTCATTTGCAAAAGCTACACTCGACATTGCTAATGTAACTGCCATAGAGATGTAAGAAATAGTTGGATTAAACATGGACCCTCAAGTCAAATAAAAACAATTTGCACTTAGATTAACGTTTTTTAACAACAAATACAATCATAAAGTTTTACAACCTATAGACTTACAATTGAATAACATATTACTGTGCCGGCGGAATAACACTTGTCTTATTAACGAATAAATATGGATTCTAAGTTTTTTTAGCACAAAAAAAGCGCCTATACTGCAGGCGCTTACATTGTTGAATTAAAAAATATTACTGATTAACAACACTTTTCAGTGGGTTTATCGGTTTTGCATTTTCGTCTAATAAGTTCATATCAAAATCAAACTCATCAACACGAATTGCGCGTTCACGTTTTTTGTTGTAATCAATCAGTTTAGCGTATTCTTCTTCAGTGATTACATTTGCTACAAGTGCATTATCAAGAGTAAGTGCAAAACGAATACCTGGTTTGATTGTTTTAGCACGCAAGGCTTTTTTCACTTTTGCGAGTAAATCTAAACAGCCCATTTTCGCTTTATACGCTTGCTCGTTAATGTAATGTCCATCACCTTCAATAGGTTTAACTAAGTGTGTGATTTGCTTTTTAAATGCCGTGTCAAGTTGCGCTTGTGTAGCTAATTCGCGAATTAAGTCATCGCTAATTTTTGGCATTTTAGTCGAATAGTTCATGGTAATAAAACGCATAAACTTACGTGTGCCACTTGCAGGGAAGTTGTCTAAAAACTTATGCAATGCTTGTTCGGCGCTTTGTAATGCAAAACGTGTTGCGTAGTGGAAATATGGCGCTGCTTGCTCGCGTTCACTGCTTGCCACTTTTTGCTCATAATATTTAATTGATGCCATTGCCGCATATAAGAAGCTCATTACATCGCCTAAACGGGCTGATAGCATTTCCGCTTGTTTAAGTTTTCCGCCGAGTACCAGTAACGAAAAATCTGCATATACTGCTAATTTAGCTGATAATTTATGAGCTGCTTTTTCATATTCACGTACTTCTGGAAGTGGTGAATTAGCACCTGCTGTAAATGGTAATACGCCTAAACGAAATGCACGTAAACTGTTTGCTACGCTATAACCGACTGTTTTACGTAGAATGCGGTTAAATTCTTTATCTGCGTTTTTATCTTCGCTGTGGATTGATTCAACCATCGATTGTAAATATGGGTGACAACGCATTACACCTTGACCAAAGATCATCAAGTTACGTGTAAGAATGTTGGCGCCTTCAACCGTGATGGCAATTGGCTGTGCAACATAGCCGCTTGCTAACGTATTTTGCGGGCCGTTCTGAATTGCTTTACCAGCTTGAATATCCATTGCTGAGTCAAGCACGTCGCGACCAATTTCAGTCATATGATATTTTGCAATTGCAGTCACAACCGATGGCTTTAAGCCCATGCCTAAACCTTCGGTTGTAAGTACACGCATTGCTTCTTGCAGGTATGTTTTACCAGCAATATCAGCGAGTTTTTCTTGAATACCTTCAAACTGACCGATTGCTAAGCCAAATTGCTCACGTACCGCAGCGTATTCAGAGGCACCTTTAAATGCTACCTGAGATGAACTAACACCTAATGCAGGTAATGAAATACCTCGGCCAGCACCTAAACAGCTAACCAACATTTGCCAGCCACGGCCGATGTTCTTTTGCCCACCAATAATGAAGTCCATTGGCACAAATACTTTGTTGCCACGCGTAGTACCGTTGTAAAAACGAATCCCCATTGGATCATGGCGATTACCAAGTTCAACACCTGGGTGCTCTTTTGGAATAAGTGCACACGTAATACCGAGGTTTTCTTTACCACCTAGCAAGCCATTTGGATCAACCACTTTAAATGCTAAACCAAGTACGGTGGCAATTGGCGCAAGGGTGATATAACGCTTGTCCCAAGTGATCTCAAGGCCAAGAACTTCTTCGCCGTTATACATGCCTTTAGTCACTGTGCCTAAATCTGGAATGCCACCGGCATCAGAACCAGCCTCTGGGCTAGTGAGTGCAAAACATGGAATGTCACGGCCATTGGCTAGGCGTGGTAAATAATGTGCTTGCTGCTCTTTAGTACCAAAGTGCAGTAGTAACTCACCAGGGCCTAACGAGTTAGGAACCATAACGGTTACTGCAACAGCAGAACTTTTAGTGGCGATTGTGCCAACGATAGTTGAGTTTGCGTAAGGGCTAAACTCTAAACCACCGAATGATTTAGGAATGATCAGTGAAAAGAAACGTTCCTTTTTCAGAAAATCTAAAATGTATTCAGGTAAATGAATGCCATTTTGAATTTCTGTATCGTCGATCATACCCAATAGCTCTTGTAATGGGCCGTCGATAAATGCTTGTTCATCTGCGCTCAATACAGCAGCAGGGACTGCGCGAAGTGCGTTGAAGTCAGGCTTACCTTGGTAAATAGAGCCTTCTAACCACACATCACCCGCATCAAGGGCTTCTTGTTCAGTGATAGAAATACTTGGTAATACTTTTTTTAATTTTGTACGTAAACTCATAATCAACTCATCCGACCAGACAATAATACCTACATTACGTCATAAAAAATGGTTTAGATCAATTACTCTAAGCAATTTTTTAACAGTTTTTTCAATTTATTTATTTTTAGGCTATCTAAGCCATTGAATAAAAAGAGCTAACACTTGTACGCTGAAAAGTATTTAGTTGATTTTTTTTTACTAAAAAACGCTAAAATAATTAAACCTCAATAACAATAGAAAAAAATGAGGGAAAATAAACATATGTTAAAGTTTGTGCAAGGTATTACTGTTAGCTTATCGACTGTTAACTAACACTGTAAATCACCACTAAAAGTCAGCTAATTTGCCATTACACAGTTTTATTAATGTATTGGGATCAAGTGCAATTTCAAGGCCGCGTTTACCAGCGCTTACATAAATAATATCAAACTGCTTTGCGCTACTATGAAGGTAAGTTGCTAAGCGTTTTTTTTGCCCTAATGGACTTACGCCACCAAGAATATATCCGGTGCTATTTTCTACCTTTTGTGCAGCGGCCATATGTACTTTTTTAACACCACATGCTTTTGCTAAGAGCTTTAAGTTAACTTGTTGACTCACAGGCGTAATTGCCACTACTAACTGCAATTCATTGGTTTCAAATACTAAGGTTTTGAAAACCTGCTCAGCGGCTAGATTTAACTTTTCAACAGCTTCTAAACCAAAGCTATGTGTACTTGAGTTATGCTCATAACTGAGCAGCTCAAAAGTGGCCTTGTATTTTTTTAATAATTGTGTGGCTGGCGTCATGACTAACTCCATTGAATTGTTAACTGCTTTAAAATTAACAAAAAAAGAGTACCAAGGTACTCTTTTTTAAACTATATATACTGGCTAAATAATATTAACAACAGGGATTAAACGACTCTTTGCAGCCATTTTATTACCATAAATACGCATAGAGCTTATTGCCAATGCAATAACGACAGCGCACCCGAGTAACCAAAATGCCGAAAACATCGGAGATTGCTTAAAGTTACCCACTTGATACACCACAGAGGCTGTGATGTAAGCAAGCCCTGTTGACCAAATTGCAACAAATAGCATCCATTTCATTCCAGCTTCTCGGTACATAGCGCCCATCACCGCCACACACGGTGTATAAAGCAATACAAAAACTAAGTAACTGAATGCAGCAAGTTGACTGCTAAATAGGTTTTCCATGGTTGCGAAGGTCGATACATTCACTTCTTGATCAATGGCCGCACTACTTTGATCGCTCACATTAGTGACATTTAAACCCAGTGGATCGAGTAAATTACCAAATACGTCTATTAGGTTTGCAGGAATACTCGCGAATGCTTCAGCCACTTTATCGATGACATTAACTGGCTCTTCATTCACAGCCGCTACGCCATCTAAATTTGAATATAAACTATCTAAAGTGCCAACTACTGCCTCTTTAGCAAATACGCCAGTAAAAATACCGACAGTTGCAGGCCAATTATCTTGCTCTACCCCGATAGGAGCAAACACCGGTGTTGCAATTTTTGAAATTTCACTGAGCATCGATTTATCTGTGTTGTCATTGCCAAAAGTAAAATCAGTACCTATGGAGCTTAATATTTTTAAAATAACAAACACCACAATTATAGTTTTACCGGCGCGCATACAAAAGCTTTTTAAGCGCTCCCATGCTTTGTAAAGTACGCCTTTTGCCGTTGGCATATGATACGCAGGTAATTCGAGAATAAACGGGGTAAGCGTTGGACTAAACAAGGTATTTTTAAGTACCAAACCGGTTAATACCGCCATAACAATACCTAAAATATACAGTGCAAATACTAAGTTTTGGCCATTAGTGGTAAAAAAGGCAGCGACAAACAAGGCATACACACTTAAGCGCGCGCCACATGACATAAATGGTGACATGGCAATAGTCAGTAAGCGATCTTTATGGGTTTCTAAAGTACGAGTTGCCATTACTGATGGCACGTTACAGCCAAAGCCAACAATTAAAGGCACAAACGCTTTACCCGGTAAACCAATGGCGCGCATTAATCTATCCATGATAAAAGCAGCACGCGCCATATAACCTGAATCTTCAATAAAGGCTAAACAAAAGTATAAAAAGCCAATCACCGGGATAAAGGTGGCAACAAGCTGAATACCACCACCTATACCGTCCGCAAGCAATGCGCGTAGCCAATCAGGTGCGCCTAATGAAGTTAATATTTCACCAAAGCCATCGACTAAAATCGCACCTACAGCAATATCGAAAAAGTCTATAAATGCGCCGCCTACATTTACCGCAACAGTAAACATTAAATACATGATCCCTAAAAATATTGGGATCCCTAAAAAACGATTGATCACTACCGCATCTATTTTATCACTAATGGTTTCAGAGGCGATGCCTTTAGTATTTTGAGCAAGTACAGCCAGTTGATGGGCAAACTCATAACGACCATTGGCAAAAAGCACATCAAGTTCATGGTGATCGGCAAACTGTTCAAATTCAGCTTTTGCCACTGCCAGTGTTTGTTTATCAGCATAGCCAAAACAGCTTTCATCTTGCTCTAATAACCGCAATGACAACCAATCAGTGTCGATGTTTTCTATCGGTTTATTATTGGCAGTAAAACTGGCTGCAATGTTGTTGGCCGCTTGCGTTATTTTTTGCTCATAACTAGGGATATGCATTGATACTTTTTTAAGTTTAAGCCCTTGTGCAATAAACTCTTTTAAACCAGTAATGTCTGTTTTATTATTTGCACTTAAGGCAATCACAGGGCATCCAAGTCGCTTTTCTAGCGCCTTTGGATCCGTTACTAAACCATTTCGTTTTGCCACATCGACCATATTTAGCACGACGAGTAAAGGTACTTTCATCTCAAGCAGCTGAGCGGTGAGGTATAAATTGCGTTCAAGATTTGATGCATCAAGAATATTGATGATCAGTTGTGATTCACCACTGAGTGCATAATCACGCGCAATTTTTTCATCTAAAGGGGTTTGTGCATTTACATCTAAAGAATAAGTGCCGGGCAAATCAACCAAGTCGACAGTCTGATCAGCCACTTTAAATTGACCAATTTTCTTATCGATGGTCACCCCTGACCAGTTACCTACTTTCTGTTTGCTACCGGTTAACGCGTTGAATAGTGTAGTTTTACCACAGTTTGGGTTACCTATTACGGCAATGTTTGGATTCATACTGCGAGTTCCAAATTAATTGATTTTGCCTCGGATTTACGAAGACTAAGAACGGTACCGCGAACTTTGACAATCATCGGATCGCCAAATGGAGAAAAGCGCAATACGTGGACAGGAGCGCCTGGCGTTAAACCCATTGCAAGTAATTTCTGGCGCAACAAACTCGCATTAGGATCGATGCTTACAACAGAGCCATGTTGGCCAATTACTAATTCGTCTAACGTTAACATGCCATCTCATTTCATTTAATACATCAATGGCGCTGATTTTACGCCGATTATTCAATCATGCAAGTGAGACTAATTATCATATCGATAAGTAATGCAAAATAAAGCAGCAATGGCATTTAATTACCCATATAGGTAGGGGCCGAAATTTCATTTGATAAGATAAAATAGCCGTTAAGTGACAGGTGATTAACGAGCCTAATCGCTCTGTAAAGGTAGCATTATGAATATGTATTACTGCGTGGTTGTCAACAAAGCGCTTATTTTTGTCAGATTAATAAGCTTTTGTTAGCCAATAAAAAATGGCGCTAATTAGCGCCATTTTGTAAGTAATGAGTGATTACTTAGTTAAATCATCAAAGAACTTTTTTACACCATCAAAAAAGCCTTTTTCTTTTGGACGGTTTTTAGAACCATCCTTACCCATGCTTTGCTCAAGCTCTTGCAATAACTCGCGTTGGCGTTCATTTAACTTAACGGGTGTTTCTATTACCACTTTACAGATCAAGTCACCAACTGCGCCACTACGGACAGACTTAACACCTTTACCGCGCATACGGAACATTTTGCCCGTTTGACTCTCAGCTGGGATCTTCAATTTAGCACGACCATCTAAAGTCGGTACTTCAATTTCGCCACCAAGAGCAGCCGTTGTAAACCCAATCGGCACTTCACAATATAGGTTATTACCATCACGCTCAAAGATACGGTGTTCACGTACCGATACCTGCACATACAAGTCACCAGCGGGTGCACCATGTACCCCTGCTTCACCTTCGCCAGATAAACGAATGCGGTCGCCAGTATCAACCCCGGCTGGGATTTTAACCGATAATGTTTTGGTTTTTTCCACACGGCCTTGACCATGACAGCTATTACATGGATCAGAAATTATCTGACCAGTGCCCTGACAGGTTGGACAGGTTTGTTGCACAGCAAAAAAACCTTGGCGCATTTGCACTTGGCCTGCACCATGACAAGTCGTACATGTTTTCGGTTTAGAACCCGCTTTTGCACCGCTGCCGTCACATGGCTCACAGCTCACCCACGTAGGTACTTTAATTTCTACTTCTTTACCACGAACCGCTTCTTCTAAGCTTAAGTCCATGTTGTAACGTAGGTCTGAACCTCGTTGCTGACGCGATTGACGACGGCCACCACCGCCTCCAAAAATATCACCGAACACGTCACCAAATACATCACCAAAGTCACCATGGCCGCCACCAAAGCCGCCATGACCACCACCGCCACCGCCTTGTTCAAACGCAGCATGGCCGTATTGATCATACATTTGACGTTTTTGACTGTCAGTGAGGATCTCGTAAGCTTCTTTTACTTCCTTGAATTTAGTTTCAAGTTCTTTATCGCCTGCGGTACGATCTGGATGATATTTCATCGCTAAGCGTTTATACGCTTTTTTTACGTCTCTTTCGCTGGCGTCTTTTGCCACTCCAAGGACTTCATAATAATCGCGTTTTGACATATCTATCACACTACTCTTTTCTTACTGCAGCATTGCTGCGGATAAATCGATAAATCGTATCGATTTATCATCTAATTTACATGCAAAAGGCGCGTCAAGCTTTAGCCCGCGCGCCTTAGTTGTTCATCCTAACTTAAATTGCGATATCAGTCATCGTGTTTTCAGTTAGGCGAAGCGCTAACAACAATTACTTGTCGTCTTTAACTTCTTCGAACTCAGCATCCACTACGTCGTCATCTTTCTTCGCAGATTGTTGCTGCTCGGCACCGGCGTCACCACCTTGTTGTGCTTTAGCTTGTGCAATTTCCATTAACTTTTGTGACTTTTCAGCAAGCGCTTGAGTTTTTGCTTCAATCTCGTCTTTTTTGTCACTCTTAATCGCAGCTTCTAGCTCAACAACAGCCGCTTCAATTGCGTCTTTGTCTTCGCTTGGCAGTGCATCACCCGCTTCTTCAATTTGCTTACGTGTACCGTGAACAAGTGCATCAGCTTGGTTACGTGCAGCTACTAACTCTTCAAACTTTTTATCGTCTTCTGCGTGTGCTTCGGCATCACGAACCATTTTTTCAACTTCTTCATCGCTTAAGCCTGAAGATGCTTGAATGGTGATTTTTTGCTCTTTACCTGTGTCTTTATCTTTTGCAGATACATGTAAGATACCATCAGCGTCCACATCAAAAGTAACTTCGATTTGTGGTGTACCACGTTGTGCTGGACGAATACCTTCTAGGTTAAATTGACCTAGTGATTTGTTGTCGCTAGCACGTTTACGCTCACCTTGTAAGACATGGATAGTTACTGCGGCTTGATTATCTTCAGCAGTTGAGAATGTTTGCGATTTCTTCGTTGGAATAGTCGTATTTTTCTCAATTAACGCAGTCATTACAGAGCCCATAGTCTCAATACCTAGAGATAATGGCGAAACGTCTAGTAATAGTACATCTTTCACATCACCAGCAAGTACACCACCTTGAATCGCTGCGCCCACGGCTACTGCTTCATCAGGGTTAACGTCTTTACGTGGCTCTTTTCCGAAGAAATCAGCAACTGTTTTTTGTACTAAAGGCATACGTGTTTGACCACCAACAAGGATGATGTCGTCAATGTCGCTTACTGATAAATCAGCATCAGCAAGGGCACGTTTTAATGGCTCTAGTGACTTCATTACTAAATCTTCAACTAGTGACTCAAGCTTAGCGCGTGTTAGTTTCACGTTCATGTGCTTAGGACCAGTTGCATCAGCAGTTACGTACGGAAGATTTACTTCTGTAGATTGTGCAGATGATAATTCAATTTTTGCTTTTTCAGCCGCTTCTTTAACACGTTGCATTGCAAGTGGATCAGTTTTTAAGTCTAAACCTTGATCTTTTTTGAATTCAGCAACTAAATAGTTGATTACGCGGTTATCGAAATCTTCACCACCTAAGTGAGTGTCGCCATTTGTAGCTAGTACTTCAAATGTGTGCTCACCTTCAACTTCATCAATTTCAATGATTGATAAATCGAAAGTACCACCACCTAAGTCATATACTGCAACAACGTTTTCGCCTTTGTTTTTGTCCATGCCATAAGCAAGGGCAGCAGCAGTTGGCTCATTGATGATACGTTTAACTTCAAGACCTGCAATACGCCCAGCATCTTTAGTAGCTTGACGTTGTGAATCATTAAAGTAAGCAGGTACTGTAATAACCGCTTCAGTTACTGCTTCACCTAAGAAGTCTTCAGCTGTTTTTTTCATTTTTTTCAAAACTTCAGCTGAAATTTGTGGTGCAGCGCGTTTTTCGCCGCCCGCTTCAACCCATGCATCACCATTATCTGCTTTGATAATTTTAAAAGGCATGATGCCGATATCACGTTGTACTTCTTCGTCTTCAAAGCGACGACCAATTAAACGCTTAATTGCAAATAATGTGTTTGTCGGGTTAGTAACCGCTTGACGTTTAGCAGATTGACCTACTAAAGTTTCACCGTCTTGCGTATAAGCTATAATAGACGGAGTGGTACGATCGCCTTCCGCGTTTTCAATAACACGTGCTTTGCCACCATCAAGTACTGCAACACAAGAGTTAGTAGTACCTAAGTCGATTCCGATAATTTTACCCATGAAATATCTCCAACTTCAAAATTCATTAATACGTTCGATGACTAGTAGATAGGGATGCCACAAACTTAATTCAACTGTAAAAATGAAAAAAAAGTGCTTTTTTGTAATTTATTTTGCAAATAACCCTAATTAATGTGTGGATTGACGTTTTTTGCATCATTAGGGGCCATTTCACAATCTGGTCTGATGAGTTTTTCTGTGTTATAAAATCACTAATAAATAAAAAATGTCTCAAAGGATCACTATGCATTTTGACCAACTACTACAGCAAGCGGCACTTATAGGTCAGCTTCCCCCTTCAGAGCAAACTTACGCAACAATGCAATTTCCTGCTAACTGGTGCCAAGGTCGAACTGCTTTTGGCGGTTTATCAGCCTCATTACTGTATCAGGCAATGCGTCAACAAATAGAACCAAGTCGTCGTTTGTTATCTATTAGTACAAATTTTGTAGGTCCTTTATTAGCAGATGCTGATTTTTCTCTTTCCGTCGAAATTTTACGGGAAGGAAAAAGTAGCACACAAGTACTGGCTAAAGCGCTGCAGAACGGCCAAGTAAGCGTGGTCGTACAAGCGTGTTTTGCAAAATCGCGAGATTCAGCTATTAAGGTACCAGTGACAAAAACAATGAGCCTAAAACCGGTTAATGAACGTTACACTTTACCATTTCAGTCAGGTGCCATGCCGGAATTCTTCCAACATGTCGCGCTTTGTCCTCAGCAAGGTGCAATGCCGTTTACAGCAGCCCAAACGTCGCATTTAGGCGGCTGGATGAAATTAAAACAGTCGCCAGCAGAACTAAGTGAGGCACATATTATTGCCTTAACGGATGCATGGCCGCCTACTTTATTACAAATGTTTAACCAACCAGCGCCCGCCAGTAGCATGTCGTGGTATTTAGAGTTTGTGAAAACACCGCAGTTGGCAGCCGACGAGTGGCTTGGATTTGAAGCAGTAACTCACCACTGTAAAGATGGTTATGGTTTAGAAGATGGCTGTATTTGGTCACAATCCGGTGAGTTGCTTGCGCTTACCCGCCAAACAGTAGCATTATTTGATTGAGTTTGGTTCTACAGCCTGAGCATAATCGCTGCCATCAAAGGCCATAATTTTACTGTACTGCCCATTTGCAATGATATGGGCAAGTCCCGTATCAAAAATCTCTTGTAGCACTTTACTATTAAAGTAGGCAGGGCGAGGTGCCTCAGGAAATATAGGGTGTATAGTAATAGGCTTAATTGGGTGCGATTCTTTATACTGCTGTAAATAATGTAAAAACACCCGTTTCTCTAGTACCACCACATCAACCCACTCTTTCATTAAATGATCCACCTGCGCCGCTTGGTATACAACTTCTTCATAGGAACTCAGTTTAGTTGTTAATGTTTTAAATGGTGGCGGCAAAAATTCGGTGGCATTTTGAAAGGCGACAACACTCTTACCCGATAAATCATACACAGTGTTAATTTTAAAATGATTTTTCTGCAGGCTCACCGCTACATTTTGATAAGCCAATAGACTTTGACTGGAAAAAATAGCAGGGCTCGTCACGCCCGCATAATTCATCGCAATATCGACCTGCATTTGTTCTAAGGACTGCCCTGCACGCTTATTAGACATGTAAACGATATCTAGGTTGGTTATACCTTGATCTTTAAACGCAGATTTTAAAATCTGCAACTGCAAGCCGGTATCATCCTCACTAAAGACGTAAGGAGGCAAAGAAGGGCTTACCGCAACAGTGATCCTATCGCTAGCTTTAGGCGCAGTTAAGCTCAATGCATAAGAACTGTATAAAATTAAAATAAACGCTGTTAAATACTTCATTTAGCCCCATTGAGTAGATGCTTGTTAGCAACTGTAAAATTGCATGACAACATTCTTATTAGGCTAGCCTAGTTAAACAAATTTCGCATTTGTATTTAACCGTTAATTGATGCAAACTTGAGCTTAAATACTTCTACGTGGTTATTAATTTTGCAAACTGCCTGCCCTAATTGTGACTTGATTATTGATATCCCGCACATAGTTGCAAAACAAATGGCTGTCTGTCCACATTGTCACAGTAAACTATGCGCAGCAAATATAAATTATGACAGCCGTATTGTAGCACTCAGTATTAGTGCTTTACTCATGCTGCTAAGCAGTATGTTTTATCCCTTTATCTCATTTAGTAGTAATGGCATTACACAGACGATTACCTTGCCCGATGCCGCTCGTATTTTGTTTAATTACGACAGCGATTTATTAGGCATTTTTATTGATGTTAGTATTATTGGTTTACCAATGGCATTACTCACTATTTTGATCCCACTGCATTTAGGCTTACTTAAAGTACTTCCACAAACGATTGCCAGACGCTTACTCAAATTCACCTTAGCGCTGGAACCATGGATCATGTCAGAAATATTTTTAATCGGCGTATTGGTCAGCATGGTAAAAATAATGTCGCTAGCGGAAGTCAGCTTTGGCGTTAGTTTTTGGGCCTATGCCGCGTTTGTACTCTTCTATATTGGCTCATTAGCACACTTAAATCGTGCTCGATTATGGGATCAAGTACAGCCTCAGGCTGAAATTGCAGCCGCAAAACTTTCTTATCGTGCCATAGATAGTAACATTCGAGCCTGTCATGTCTGCCATCAACTTAGTGATAGCGAATACTGTTCTCGCTGTAATAGCAAAACCCATATCAGAAACCCCCACAGCGTACAAAAAGCAACGGCATGGTTAATAACTTCAATTGCCTGTTATATTCCGGCAAATTTATTGCCAATAATGTACACCACTAGTTTGGGGGATGAATCCCCCTCAACATTAATTGGTGGGGTAATAACACTGTGGCAAGCTGGCTCATACCCTATTGCATTAATCATTTTTTTAGCGAGTGTAGTAGTACCATTAGCTAAAGCGCTCATTTTAACATTTTTATGCTTTTTGGTTAGCAAACCCGCTAACGGCCAAACAAAGGGCTATACTAAAGTTTATCAATTAACTGAGTTTATTGGTAAATGGTCCATGATCGATGTATTTGTTGTCGCAATTCTAGTAGCCTTAGTGCAACTTGGGAATTTAATGTCGGTAACACCAGGTTTAGGCACTGTATTTTTTACTATCATGGTGATTTGCCAAATGTTGGCAGCACACGCGTTTGATCCTCGGCTATTATGGGATTCGCCAAACAATGATAAAAAGACCATAAATTAGAGAAACAGCATGAGTGAAACGGCTAATATAAAAAAAGAACCTATTATTTCTGCGATTTGGATCATACCGGTTATAGCTTTGCTCGTTGGTGTGTGGATGCTTTACCAATACCAAGCTAATAAAGGCGCAACCATTTATATTTCAATGCCTCATGCTGAGGGTATCGTGGCAGGCAAGACTGAAATAAAAGTACGTAGTGTGAAAATCGGCCAAATTGATCACGTTCGCCTCTCTGATACTAAAAACAGTGTGATTGCTCGAGCTCAAATTGATAAACATTATGATGGCTTACTCACGGAAGACGCCAACATCTGGGTAGTAAAACCACGTATTGATGAAACGGGTATCAGCGGTATGAGCACGTTACTATCGGGTGTATATTTAGAATTTTCACCAGGTGAAAGTAGTAAAACAAAAGAGCATTTTAAATTACAAGAAGAGCCAGCGCTGATTGATAAAGATGTCAAAGGCGGTCGCTTTTCATTACTCAGCTATGATGCTGAGGTTATGGATGTCGGCACCGGTATATTTTTTAAGAATTATAAAATTGGTCAAGTTGAAACAGCGACATTTGATTGGAAGAATCAAGCGATGAAGTATGGTATTTTCATCAACGAACCTTATCAAAACCTGATCACCTTAAATTCTATTTTCTGGGTCAATACGGGTGTTGAAATTGATTTATCTGCCGATGGCATTAATGTAAAAACAGGTTCATTAAGCAGGTTATTAAAAGGAGGGATCTCGGTTGGTTTGCCTAAACAACAGTCACCGGGTAATTTAGCCCAAGAAGGCCATAGCTTTTCGCTTAGTAACAGCTACAAAGATGCTCTTGAGGAGCGTTTTTATAATTTTGACTATTACCTAATTGAGTTTGAACAGTCTATTCGAGGTTTACGTGCCGGAGCCCCGGTTGAATATCGTGGCATGCGCGTCGGTACTGTTGTTAAAGCACCTGCAAATGTGATGATCGATGGCAAACCCGCTCACTTTAGAACTGATAATACCGCTGTGCCAGTACTGATAAAAATAGAGTATGGCCGCATTTACCACGATAATGCCTCAGCCAAACAATTTTGGCAAAACAGTGTTGATGGTTGGATCAAAAATGGCATGCGCGCTTCTTTAAAACCAGGCAACTTACTCACCGGTGCTGTGTATGTCGATTTTGATATCTACCACGATGCCCCAGCTGCGAAGTTAGAAACACTGTCTCAATATCAAGTATTTCCAAGTGTTTCCAGTGGCATTACCGTATTAGCAGATCAAGTGTCTGACGTATTAAATAAGGTAAAAAACTTAAAAATTGAAGACAGCTTAGCGCAAATTGATTCCGCGTTTGCTGATTACCAAGCGCTGGCGAATGAAATGCGCACATTGTTAAGTAAACAAGATACCCAAGATTTACCCGGTGATATTAATCGTAATTTTGCTGAAATGACCAAAAGTATGCAGCAATTTGATGTCACTATGAAACAGTTTGAAAAAACCATGGCCAGTTATCAACAAGGTTCCTCATTACATCAACAATTACAACAAACGCTCTCAGAGTTTAAGCGTTTAAGTGAAGAACTACAGCCACTCTCGCGTGGCTTAAATGAGCAACCAAATATGTTTATTTTTGATAAATCATTGCCTGCCGATCCAACGCCGAGGAAACAATAATGCGGACATTTTTACGTATACAATTTTTTGCTGTTATCGGCGTAGTGTTATTATCAGGATGTAGCCAATCACTTAATGCCCCCGTTAAATACTACCAGTTTGAGCAAAGTATTAAACCAATGCAGCGCAGTAGCACTAACACATCAGCTCAATTACGGATCAATACAGTAAGTTTACGAGGCGCATTAAATAACCGTGGTATTGCAATGAAAATGGATAATAATCAGGTCAATGCTGCTAATTATCACTTATGGAGTGAAGCGCCAGATCAAATGCTAACAGCAAGCGCCCATCAAACATTATTTACCACGCTTGATAACTGGATGGTGGTCAAAGGATTACCTGTTATAACAGATAAAGATCAGCAAAGTTATTATGAATTAGAATATGAACTGCATCATTTTAATGGGGATAGTCATGGAAATGCCGATATTTCTGGATTATGGCGCCTGTATTATACGTCATTTGAAAAGGGCCGTTCATTAAAAGAAATTCATTACTTTAGTGAGGTGAGTCCGTTAATTGATGATGACTATGAAGGCCTTGTCGAAAGTTTAGAATTAAACTGGCACAACATTAATAAACAAGTCGCGACGACTCTCAGTTCGTTGAGTCACGAATAAACACCACCAAAGCAGTGCCATCATTATTGAGCACTGCTTTGCCTATATGCCCAAAACCCAATTTTTTTAATAACCCATGCGAAGCGGTGTTCTCTGCATCGGCAATTGCTGCAATTTGGTTAAACTTATCTTGGTAAACACTTAATAATTTTGCAGCCGCTTCATAGGCGTAGCCTTTACCGGTGTATTGCTCTAAAAATGCAAAACCTATATCTGGCACTGCTAATGCATCGCGTTGGAATAGCCCCAACATGCCCATGGCTGCACCGTGTTTATTTGCCACAATATATGGCCCAAAGCCCTGTTGTTGGTGACCATCAATAAATGTTTGCTGTATATATTGCTCAGCTTGTTGCTCAGTGTAAATGCCTTTATCAGCAATATAACGATAAAAGCTGGGCTGATTTAATAAGCTTAGGATAAATGGCACATCACTTAGCTGGCCATGGCGAAGAACTAAACGTTGTGTATGCATATTTCGTTTTCCAGTGAATGACAGCGAGCGTTCAGGGCAAATTAAAATGCGGCGCTATCAACCGTACCGCTATAATTTAAACAGGCTGCGACTCTATGTTGTTGAACCTTGGAAAGCTCTGACAATTTAAAATAACCCTGCGCTAAATGCTCATCACTTAGGGTGATCACAGCATCTTTTAATAAACTGACTCTAAAAATAAAAGCATGGGAATTAAACGCCTTGTGGTAATAAATACCCGTTAAGTGTTCAATTTTCACCTCACAACCGAGTTCTTCTTGGCATTCGCGTATAAGTGCTTGGTGTACTGTTTCACCCATATCTAACGCGCCACCAGGTAATCCCCACCCTTGTTCACCATAGCTTGCCTTCAGCTGCAAAATCTCCCCGCTTGCATTGGTGATCACCGCATGGGCGCTGAGTCGATAAAAGTCTGTAAATGTCATATTTACTCCCTAAGTTGATACTCTTAAACAATAACAAAAAACCCCGCAATTGCGAGGCTTAATGTTGTTTGGCTATAAATCACTAAATATGGCTAACTTTCACCACCTGCTTACCAGTAAAGCCACCTGCAACTTGCTTATTAAGCGCCTGTGAAATACTGCTGGCGTTAAATTCAACGTCAGTGATCTGCGGAATTTTAATATTGCCACTGGCTAAATTATCGAGTAACAAATTGCCCATAAAACTCATTCTTTGCTGGGCGCATAAACTATTGGCAAGCCAAGCTCCACCTAATGACACAATACCTATATTAGGTGCACGTCTAAACATGAGTTCTTGCTCAAACATAGGCAATGGGTTTAAGCAGGCAATACGACCACAAAAACGCATTAATTCAACATTACGCACAGTGGTTTCACCACCAATCGAATCGAGCACCGCATCAAAGCCTTGTGGACCAAGTTCTTTACGAATTTTATCGCTAAGCTTTTTATCGTTGTAATCAAACACCACATCAGCACCCAATTGTTTAACAAGCTTATGGTTGCGTTTGCTCGCGGTGGTAAATACCGTAGCACCACGTTGTTTGGCAAATTGAATGGCGAACTGACCGACGGCCCCCGCACCAGCTTCAATTAAAAGTGAATCACCTTCGGTTAATTGTAGTTTATCGAGCGCTATTAACGCCGTCATTCCGGCACACGGTAACGTAGATGCATCCTTTAAGCTCACGTCATCAGGCACCTGCGACACTGCAAA
Source organism: Pseudoalteromonas sp. SR44-5 (assembly GCF_014163675.1). Taxonomy (NCBI): domain Bacteria; kingdom Pseudomonadati; phylum Pseudomonadota; class Gammaproteobacteria; order Alteromonadales; family Pseudoalteromonadaceae; genus Pseudoalteromonas; species Pseudoalteromonas sp. SR44-5. Next base: position 23,637 of record NZ_JACJDT010000027.1, on the reverse strand, counting down.
ATTAGGCACTTTAGCGTATTGTGATAACACGCCTTGTTCACCAATATTGCCATGCCACATTACCCGCGCACCGACATTTGGAAATACACCTTTGCTTGCTTTTACAACCACACCCACAGCATCAAGGCCTAAGATATGAGGGTATTGCCATTTACAAAAACCGTGTTTTGCAAAACATGCATCAACCGGGTTTAACGCAACATACTCAACTTTGATCAGCAGCTCGTTGTCAACGACATCGGGCACCGCAAGTTCAAGCTCAGATAAATGTATCTGTTCATTTGGTTCAAGTAACGCAATCGCACGCATTGTGGCGGGGATTGTTGATAAAAGATCAGTATGTGGCATTAAAAACTCAACTTAGCTTAATTAACTAACGCATAACTCCAACGTCCATTAAATACTTGATAAGTGTTTACTTTAGCAAGTAATGATGAAATCGTTGAGTCAATTGCATTTTCCTGCGCTATTAAAACATCCTGTCGCGCATCTAACAACTCTAAGTAGGGTATTTGCCCTTCTTGATACATTGCCTGCGCTTGTAAAAAGGCATTATTTGCAAATTTATAACGCTGTTCGGCATAGCTTTGTTGTTGACTTTGTTTGACTAATAGCTGCAATGAAAGTTCACTCTGTGCCATTGCATTCAACACTACTTGTTGATATTGGCTGTAAGCGGCTTCACTGAGATATTGCTGAGCATCACGTTGCGCCAATAACGCAGGGTAGCTCAATAATGACCACTGAATGCGTGGGGCAACTTGCCATTGCTGCGTAGTGTCAGAAAGCTGGTTGTTATCTAAGCTCAATACACCTGCAAACGCCGTTAAACTGATATCAGGTAATAATGCTTTACTCGCAGCCACGCTTAATGAATTAGCTTGGCTAAATTCAAATAATGCTTGGCTAATATCAGGACGCAGTGCAATGGCATCACTTGGAGTGGCTAAACTTACAGTAAATGCATGCTCAAACAGCGCTTGCTCATCAACTAAGGTTAGATCAGCAGGTAACTGCCCTGTTAATGTCGCAAGCGTTGCTAGATCACGAAATTGCGCGTATTCAATATCTGGCAACAAAGCTTGCTGCTGCTTCAATTGTGCTAAGGTTCGATTTAAATCAAGCTCATTAGCGACCCCTTCCTCAACGCGAGCCCGCAGAACCGCAATACTTTGCTCTAATGCTTCAATTTGTAGGTTAATGATCTGCTGTTTTTGCTTATTACCTTGAAAACTGACAAACCCTTTTACCACAGAGGTAACAACTTCAATATGCAAAGCACGTAATTGTTCCGCTTGACTCATTGCCCCTGCATTCGCAGCATCAACAAGCGCAGTTATTTTACCAAATAAATCAAGTTGCCAATCAAGGTTAACATTGGCTTCCGATTGACGCGTGTTAACGTTACCAGTACTTGAGCGAGTGGCATCAACTGCCACTGCACCTTGGGGAAGATACTGTGCTTTTTGCCCACCTAAACGAGCAATCGCGCTTTGTAACTGCAACTGACTAGTGTGCAAATCATGATTATTAGCGCGCGCACTGAGCACTAGATTATTTAACTGGGTTGAATTTAATTGCTGCCACCAGTTAAGTTCGTCTTGACCTTGTAACTGTGCAGCGATCTGTGTTTTTGCAACAAATTCTTGTAGCTGATTTTGCTGTTGCTGCTCATCAATTTTACTGGCGCAGCCACTTAATAAACCCGCCACAACAAGAGCGGTTAACTTATACTTACTCATTAATTTGCTCCTGCGTAGTCACTTTACGGGTTTTAGTTACCAAAATATAAAATACAGGGGTAAATAATAAACCAAACACGGTTACACCAATCATACCCGAGAACACTGCGTTGCCCATTGCATGGCGCATTTCTGCTCCAGCTCCCGTTGCTAATACTAAGGGAATAACACCCGCAGTAAAGGCAATTGACGTCATCAGGATAGGACGTAAACGCATCCGACAAGCTTCTAAAATAGCGTCGAAATGACTCAACCCATGATTATTTTTATCGCGTGCAAACTCCACCATTAAAATGGCATTTTTAGAAGCCAAGGCAACCAATACAATCAATGCTATTTGCGTGAAAATATTATTATCAGCGCCAACCAACCATACACCCATTAATGCTGAGAATATTGTCATTGGTACAATAAGAATAATAGCCAGTGGTAGACGTAAGCTTTCATACTGCGCAGCCAATACCATGAACACTAATAACACCACTAATGGGAATACATAGACCATGGTATTACCCGCTAGAATTTGCTGAAAAGTAACTTCGGTCCATTCGTACTCAATACCCGTAGGTAAATTATCAGCCAAGATCAGTTCAATTGCCTGCTGTGCTTGATCTGAACTGTAACCAGGCGCTGGACTACCATTAAGCTCTGCACTTGGGTAACCATTGTAATGCATCACTCGATCAGGGCCTGTTGTAGGCGTTGTCGTTAATACCGAGCCCAATGGCACCATATTCCCTTGATTATTGCGCACTTTTAGATTCAATATTTGTTCTGGATCAAGGCGGAAATCAGCATCAGCTTGGGCATTAACTTGGTACGTACGGCCAAATAAATTAAAGTCATTAACGTACATTGAGCCCAAATACACTTGCAACGCATTAAATACTTCATTCAATGGAATACCTTGAATAAGCGCTTGCTCTCGGTCGATATCAATATCCATTTGTGGTACTTGAATTCTAAAACTTGAATAGAGCCCCATTAACGCAGGATCTTGCTGAGCTTTAGTAATCACCGTTTGCAAACTGTTAAATAGTGTTTCAAAGCCTTTATTACCGCGATCTTCAATTTGCAGTTTAAACCCACCCGTGGTGCCTAAACCTTGGATTGGCGGCGGTGGAAATACAGCCACAAATGCTTCATCAATGGCACTAAAACGCTGGTTTAACTGTGCCGCAATAGCCATCGCCGATTTACTCGGATCGCTTCGCTCACTAAAGGCTTCTAGCGGTGTAAATACAATGGCACTATTAGGGCTGTTAGTAAAACCATTTACCGACAAGCCAGGAAAGGCAACTGTGTTTGCAACACCAGGTACTTGCAGTGCAATTTCTTGCATTTGCCTAACCACATCTTGAGTACGGTCTAAACTCGCTGCATCAGGTAATTGTGCTATCGCAACTAAATACTGCTTATCTTGTGCAGGAATAAAACCACCCGGCACGGCATCAAATAGCTTAATTGTTCCGCCTAATAAAACCACGTATGCAATCACCACTACCACGCTCATGCGCATTAGTTTTTGTACCAGCTTTTGATAGCCTTTGGCGCCACGGTCAAATACTCGATTAAAGGGTGCAAATAACCAGCGACCAAATAAACGATTTAATAAACGCGTCAGCGCATCCGGTTTAGCATCATGGCTTTTAAGTAATAGTGCCGCCAACGCCGGTGATAAAGTTAATGAGTTAAATGCTGAGATAACCGTTGAAATAGTAATAGTTAACGCAAACTGTTTATAAAATTGACCTGATAAACCACTAATAAACGCGGTAGGAATAAACACTGCACACAACACTAACGCAATCGCGATTATAGGCCCTGTCACTTCAGTCATCGCCACGCGCGTTGCTTCCAGAGGTGATAAACCTTGTTCAATGTTACGTTCAACGTTTTCGACCACCACGATAGCATCATCGACCACAATACCTATGGCAAGTACTAAACCAAATAACGACAGCGTATTGATCGAGACCCCTAACCACTGCATCACCGCAAAAGTACCAATCAGTGAAACTGGCACAGCTATAAGTGGAATAATCGAAGCACGCCAGGTTTGTAAAAATAACACCACTACAATTACCACTAACGCGATAGCTTCAAGTAACGTTTTGATCACCGCATCAATCGAACCGCGAACAAATACCGTAGGGTCGTAGACAATGTCGTACTCAACACCAGCTGGAAAATCTTTCGATAAACGCGCCATGGTTTCGCGTACTTGATCTGAAAGCTCAATCGCATTAGAGCCAGGACGTTGAAATATCGGCATCGCCAGTGCTGGTTGATTATCAAGTTCAGCTCTAAGTGAGTAAGTATTTTGGCCTAAATCGACTCGAGCAACATCGCTTAGACGTGTTAATTGACCTTGTTCACCCACTTTAATGATCACTTGCTGAAACTCTTCAATACTGTTTAAGCGCCCTTTTACATTTAACAATATTTGAAATTGACTGTCTGTTGAAGCAGGTTGTGCACCTAAGCTACCCGCTGCAACTTGTTGGTTTTGCGCACGCAATGCGTTGACGACGTCCATTGCGGTTAATTCTCGTGCCGCTAATGCATCGGGGTTAAGCCACACTCGCATTGAATATTGACCACCACCAAATAATTTTACATCGCCTACGCCACTCAAACGTGCAATTTGGTCTTTCACATATAAGTCAGCGTAGTTAGATAGATACGCCGTATCATGTGTTTTTTCCGGTGAGAATAAGTGTACCACCATGGTTAGATCCGGTGATGATTTTTCAGCGACGACGCCTAAGCGCTGCACTTCTTGTGGTAGTCGCGGCAAAGCACTGTTAACCCGATTTTGTACTTGTACTTGCGCACGATCTAAATCCGTTCCCAATGAAAACGTTACCGTCAGTGTCATACGCCCATCACTGGTCGCCTGGGAAAACATATACAACATGTTTTCAGTACCATTGATCTCTTGCTCCAATGGAGTAGCCACAGTTTGTGCTATTACGGTTGGATTTGCTCCTGGGTAGTTCGCAGTTACCACAACTGTCGGCGGAACAACTTCAGGATACTCACTGACCGGCAGTTGAAACAACGAAATACCACCGGCGATTAAAATCACCAATGACAGCATGGCTGCAAATATCGGTCGTTGAATAAAAAAGTGAGAAAATTTCATTATTCGTCCTACTTCTTAGCCATAAGCGTGTGCTGCGCCGTTGGCGATAACGTAAAAGCAACACCAGTTGTGTCTAGGGTCACTGTATTAGGTGAAATCGGCATGCCAGGTCCAACACGCGCAGGACCATTAACCGCAATCACATCGCCAGCTTTTAAGCCCGAGGTAATAGCGCGAAAACTGCCATAGCGCTCACCGGTTGTAACCAGTTTATATTCGAGAATATTGCCTTCACCTACAGTGAGCACAAAGCGATTTTTCAAATCGGTGCCAATTGCTCTATCAGGCACAATAACTTGCTGTGTAACGTCATTGGCCGCTAACTTAATACGTGCAAATGAACCGGCGCGTAAGGCGGTATTTTCATCAAATCGTGCACGCACTCGCAAAGTACCTGTTGCTGCATTGATTTGATTATCAATAAAGTCGATATAACCGGTGTGTGCAAAGCCATTTTGACCCACTTTTTGCATGACTACTTGCTGATGAGCAGCGGCGGTTACTTCATCAAATGAACTATTCCAAGTACGTTCATCAACATCAAAGTAAGCATACATAGTTTGATTTGATACGATTGAAGTCAGTACACTTTGCCCTGCAAGCACATTATTACCTTTGGTAATATTTGCACGCGAGATCACACCATCAATGGGTGAACGTATATCTGTAAATTCTAAATCTAAATTAGCTGCAATTAGCTGGGCTTTTAAGGCAGCAAGTTGTGCTTCACGTTGGCGTAACGTTGAGGTACGTGATTCCGCTTGCTCTGTTGAAATCGCTTTTCGCTCGGTTAATCGCACCGCTCTTTTAGCTTCACTTTGCGCTTGCGATAAAGCGGCTTCAGCACTGACTACTTGTGCCTCTAAACTTGCTACAACCGCAGCATATGGGCGAGCGTCAAGTTTAAACAGTAAGTCACCCTGTTTAACCTCGTCGCCCTCATTAAACGCAATATGCTCAATAACTCCGGCAACACGTGGCATAAGTGATACTTCTTCCGGCGCTTCTAAACGCGTAGTGTAGGTGTGCCAGTTTTGCACTGGCTTAATGATCACCGAGGCAACATCTATTGGTTGAAGATGTGGTTGATTGCTCTGTTGAGCAGGCTCTTCTGCACAACCGGTGAGGGCAAGTGATGCCCCTAAAACTGCAATAGCTATTAAGTGTTTGTTCATGACGACGCTCCATTTAGTGTATTTTTCTATGTTACGGAACATTGTTGTGGACAAAAACCATAGATTTTTAAATTCATTAATGCCAATATGGCATCAATTAAATATTGGTGAGTAATTAATGGATACCACAAGTCGCTTATTGATGTTGTTAGAAGTCGTTGAGCGAGGCTCATTCGCTAAAGCAGCAGAAACCCGTAATATTGATCGTTCAGTGATCTCAAAACAAATAAGTCGTCTCGAAGATGATTTAGGAGTACGTTTACTGAACCGCACCACCCGCTCATTTTCACTGACAGCTGCAGGGGCCGAAATGATTAAAAAGGCCAGTGAGTTGAGGCAACTACTAGGTGAAACTGTACGTTTAGCCGAGAATTATCACCAAGAGCCACGCGGTGTATTAAAAATCACTTCATCAACTATTATCGGCAGGCGTTATCTACAACCTGTGATTAATGATTTTCAAAAACGCTTCCCGCAAGTAGAAGTTGAACTAAGACTCGATGATAAGTTAGTTGATCTGGTATCTGAAGGCTTTGATCTTGCTTTTCGGGTCGGTGAGCCAAAAGACTCATCACTGATCGCACGTAAAATTGCGCGCAATAGATTACTAATATTAGCCGCACCTGAGTTTATTCAAACGTATGGATTGCCAAGTAAAATAGAGGACTTAATTGATTTACCCGCAGCCAGTTATTCCAGCACTTCGTTGCGCGTTGAGGGTATTCGTTATGTAGATCAATATGGTCTACCGCAAGAGCAAAAAATTAAGAGTGTGTTTAGAGCCAATGATGCCGAGGTACTGCTCGATAAAACGCTTTCTGGAACAACCTATGTGCTCGCGCCAGCATTTATTATTAATGATGAAATAAAACAAGGACGTTTAGTGCCCTTATTAACAGACATCAAATTACAAGAATACAGTGCGATGTACGCGGTATATCCACACCGTGATTTACCTGTAAGAACACGGTTATTTTTTGATGCGATACGTGATCACTTAGGTAAAGAAACACCACTTTGGGAAAGTAACATTCCCGGTTTCGAGCACATGTATCAAGGTTAAGAAACCTGTTCTAGTTTTGCTGAGTATTGCTGCGAGTCAGAATAAACGTTATTTCGACCATGTTTTTTTGCATAATAAAGTTGCTCATCTGCTGCTTTAATCGCTTGTTTTAGGCTATCGCCATCACGATAAGCAGCTAAACCGATACTTGCTGTTAAACTTATTTCACGCTCACCAACATTGATAGCCGTACTTTGCAAACCGACTCTGATATTTTCAGCAATTTGATAAGACTCCTGTTGATTCGAATCAGGAATGAACAGCGCAAACTCTTCGCCACCAGTACGAAAAACTCGCCCCTTGTTAAGTGTTTCTCTTAATATAGTGGCAATTTCGACCAGAACTTGATCGCCCACATCATGACCAAATTCATCATTTACTTTTTTAAAGTAATCGAGATCTAGCACCATAATAAATAAATTAATTTTGTCTACCAGCTCAACTTCAAAGTAATGGTTCATTGCTAAACGGTTGCCGGTGTTTGTCAGCGGATCTAACAAGGCAAGGTTTTCTAATCGTTCTGCAAATTGTGCTCGACTCGCTTCAAAAGTATGTGCAATGACCCAAATGCTCAAATAGCTAAAGCTCATATTTAGGTACAGGTTAAGGTCTAAAAATGGTGCTAAAGAGGTTTTACTAGTAAACACAGCGGTTTGTATACACACCAATAATAGCGATAGATAATAGCCGCGTTTACATCCTAATAATAAATAAAATAATACGGGTAAGGTAAAGGTCCAAATGAACAAACCGCTCCTCATCGCAGCTAGGTAAGTTCCCAAGGTTACTAATAGCATAATACAAAGGCACAATAATAACGGCTGCCAAGTCTGAAATTTTCGTGTCCGAGCATAGTTAAAAGTATAAAAACAATAAATAGCAAACACCCCTTCTAAAATCCCTAATGAGTAAAAGTCATTAATAAAAAGATTAAAATAGGTAAAAACACTCGCTAAAATTCCGAAACAGAAACAAATCCATTTCAGTAAATTTTCACGTAATACTTGAGCGCTATCTAAGGCTGCGATATCCATTGATTAACTTTAATTCGAACGAAAAAAAGTCAGTCTAACGGTTAATTGAAAGAGTACAAGCTCTATTTGTTTTTGATATATTCATTTTTATAAAAAATTTTTAAAATTAAGATCTTAGTAACTAACAGCCTATTCATCATTAATTAATTGTTCTATATCTTCTAACATATCGGAGAACTCAGCATTAGCATGTTGGCGCTGTTTTGCTGTCAACGTGGCTCTTAAACTCACAAGTAAACGCGCATAGCGCTTTGAATTTTCAGCATCTAAGCGAATTAATTGGTCACTCATAAACACCTCTCGCTCAGTAATGACAGCTGATAATTGGCTAATAAACTGATCGCGGCTAAGTTGGCTATCAAAAAATACCTGTTTGAGTTTATCCAGCCGAGTTTGCTTGTAAGCTTGCCTTAATAAAAATGTTGCTTGAAATTCGCTGTTCGCTTGGGTGATCAAAGACACTTGTTGTTCACTCAGTTTACCAAGCCACTGTTTATAAGTATCTAACTGACGTTCAAGGCGATCTTGCTCACGCTGTGTTGGGGTTTGCTCATTATACTCGTCACTTTCTGTGGTTATATCCTCTGCAATGGCAGCAACAAATTCTTCTCTTTGCTCCGTGGATAAACCAATAGCAAGTTCAATAAGATCGTCTCTTACATACATAACTAACGATTGCCAATGTGTTTTAAAACCTTGAAAATACGTTAATAATGCTTGCTCTGAAGGGTCTTCATCAAGTAGCTTTTGTAATGCCAACAGATCCTGTCGATACAAAGGTAATTGCGTCTTACGATGCCAATCCCGACTTTGCTTAATTAAGTCTTTAGCTTGTTTGCTTTGCTGCTTCGATAAATCAACGTAGTCATCAATCCAAAACGCCGATAACCAGCCTATATTATTGTAGGTAAATGTAGCTGAGCACCCAGTCAGAGCTAATAGCAACACACCAACTACTGCGAACTTATAATTCAAGCACATGTTTTTTATCGACATTTTTTATTTTTCTTACGATTATTTATAGCACTACGTTAATCAACTTAGCGCATTATGTAAATGAGGGAATTAAAATAAAACCGAACAAATAGAAATAATTATCATTTAGCTATTGACGCACACTCAAATACAAGTAATAATCGATCGCATCAACACCAAGCAGCCCAACACGACAGGTTTGCGCTTCTTGTAAGAATTGAACGTACCGACCTCAGTGCCCTAGGGAAGATCGACCAGTAAGGATGCTGGGCCCCTTTAGTACAAAGTTGTTGATGAAGATGGTGACGCTTCGAGCATATTACTTACTCGACCCAAGTAATATAATTAAAAGATCACACTCACTTGCTACATTGCTCATATCGGTGACGGTTGATATGACCCAAAAAGCCCCATCAGGGGCTTTTTTTATTCCTTTAAATTTTCTGTAATATCTGTATCTTATGTCTAAGTTTTATCATTTATAGTGCGAAGCTGGGCAATTGTGGTTGTTGAGACTAAAATTAAACAGTAACACGCTAATTGGAGGTATTGTCATGTGGCAGCCGAAGTTTAAGATATTGTTGATGGTCGGTGCACTTAGCATCTGTGGTGTTGCTCATGCGGGACTTGAAGAAGGGATCCGCGCAGCCAATGAAGGTCAATTTGAAGATGCACTTAGAGAGTTTAACTACCTTGCAGAAAAAGGCTTTGCACCAGGAATTTACGAGCTAGGGCAGCTATATGAAGGTGGCCACGGCGTAACGCGCGACTATCACAAAGCTGCTGAACTTTACCAGCAAGGCGTTAAAAAGAACCACGTCGACTCAATGTTTGCATTAGCTGTACTTTATCAAGAAGGTAAAGGCGTTAAACTTGATAAACAAATGTCAGTTTCACTCTTTAAGCAAGCCGCGGCAAAAAACTTACCTGCTGCTCAGTTTAACTTGGGTGTGATGTACGCCAACGGCGATGGCGTTGCGCAAGATTATAAAGAAGCTATTAAATGGTATGAAAAAGCCGCTGGTAATAATTATACGCTAGCACAGTTTAATATGGCGCTGATGTATTTCGAAGGCCATGGAGTCGAAAAAAACATCGAAAAATCATACATCTGGAACACTGTTGCTGAGTATAATGGTAATTTAGATGCCAGTCACAGTCGCAAGCTAGATGAGCGCAAGCTGATGCCTGCGCAAATTGCAGAAGCCAAAGAAAAAGCTGATGCATTGTATGAAAAAATCCAAGCTGGGCTGTATGCGGGCGAAGATCGGATGTTTTAACTGCCAGTTAAAACGCTATTGGATTGTACTTAACGCCAATTTATGGCCGCAAGTACAACCATTTAAGTATTTTAATCAATATCTTATTTTGCGCCAGCAACAATCCCAATTTAGGATTAAAACCACCCGTTTTCAATGTATTACGTGCATGGCTAAAAGTTAAAAAGCCTTCTATACCGTGATAGTTTCCCATCCCAGAAGGACCTAAGCCACCAAATGGCGCATCATCAGCAGTCACCTGCATTAAGGTGTCATTTATTGCGAAGGTACCACTTTGTGTTTGCTGTTGAATACCTTCATTGATTTGTTTATCTTGCCCCATTATGTACAAAGCTAACGGCTGAGGACGTTGATTTATGTATGCAATCGCCTGAGGTAAAGCTTGATAACTGACAATCGCAAGAATTGGTCCAAACAGTTCTTCTTGCATCAACTTCATATTGTCATTCACATCAGTCACAATGTGCAAACCAAGACGATGCTTATATTCGTCGCTTTGGTTTTCATCTAACGGCTTAATTATCTGTGCGCCCTGTTGCTGTGCATCTGCCAATAAATCGGTTAAACGCTGAAAATGGTGGTGATTAATAACCGAGGTTAAATTTTTCCCCTCGACACCTAAGTTATAATGTTTTTTATATAAGCTACAGAGACTTCTGACTAACTGATGCTGTAAGTTTTCCGGCACTAAAACATAATCGGGGGCAACACAGATTTGCCCTGCATTGGTCATTTTACCAAATAAAATAGCTTTAGCTGCCTTATCTATATCCGCTTGCGCGGTAATGATAACGGGCGATTTGCCACCTAACTCAAGAGTTACTGGGGTAAGGTTTTTACTCGCAGCGGCCATAACATGGCGCCCTACAGCTGTAGAGCCGGTAAAAAATAAGTGTGCGAATGGCAAACAGCTAAACTGTTGACTTAATTGCGCTTCACCTTCGATCACTGCGCAATGTTCGCTAAGCTCGCCGATAAATAGTTTTTTGATTACTTGATTGGTGTGCGGAGTAAATTCACTGACCTTTAATAATACCCGATTACCTGCGGCAATTGCGGTTATCACCGGCACGATTGATAATTGAATTGGGTAATTCCATGGAGAAATTATTCCCACCACTCCTTTGGGTTGATAGCTCACAGCAACTTTTGATGGCGCTAGGCTCAAACCCGCTTTTCGTGGTGAATTTTTTGCCCATTTAGGTAAATGCTTGATGGTGTGGCTGATCGTTTTGACCGTAGGCAGTATATCACCCAAAATCGTATCAAAAGCAGTGCGAAAGCCAAAGTCTTTCGAGCTTGCAGCTACCAATTCAGCCTCTAATGCCAACAGTTCACGTTTTAAAGATTTTAATAAACGGATCCGCTGTGATAATGCTAAATATGGCTGGGCATCAAAATGCAGCTGCATTTCATCAAATTGCGCTTTTAGCTCAGGGTTACATACAGTGCCAGTGTCAGACAAAAGCATACTCATAAACAAAATAAAGATTTAACCACTATAACTTTGTTTCTTAGCAGGGGCAATATAGAGCGCTATCAACAAACGAATAGCGCTCCGGTTGGGTAACTTTGAATTACTTAAAAATTAAATACCGATGCAGCAAGGGTCATAGTGACAAATGTGATCAGCGCAATTGCAACAATATTTAATGCAAAGCCGGCTTTGATCATATCCCGCATTTGAATTTGCCCAGAACCAAACACAATGGCATTAGGCGGGGTCGCTACAGGCATCATAAACGCACAACTACAGGCTATAGCCGCAGGAATAACCCAGACCAATGGCGAACCTGTGACTGACTCAGCGACAGGGCCAAGAAGTGGTAAAAATCCAGCTGCGGTTGCTGTATTACTGGTGATCTCAGTTAAGAAAGTGATTAAGGTTGCAATTGCTAATACACTCAATACTAATGGAATGGCGCTGACGCCTTCAATCATATGAGCTATGTATTCAGCCAAACCTGATGACTTTATTTGTGCCGCTAGGGTTAAGCCACCACCAAACAACAATAACACTCCCCAAGGAACTCCTGCCGCACTTTGCCAGTCAAGAATACGTTCATCACTGCCTTTATTAGCAGGCAAAACAAATAATAATAATGCAGCAGCAATGGCAATACCGGTATCCGATATTTTTAAACCAGAAAAATCAGCGATCAGAGGTCTAAATATCCAGCACACAGCTGCAAATAAAAACACACATAACACCCCTTTCTCAGCGCGTTGCATGGTGCCAAGACCTTTTAACTGCGAGCTAAATAGTGACTTGGTGTCGACTTTTTTAGATTTTTCATCCGTTTTATCAACTTTGTAAGCAAACTTGGTCAGCCACAACCAACAGATGATCAACATAGTCAGTGACAATGGCACACCCACCATCATCCATTGCGCAAAACCAATTTCAATTTTATAACTATCTGATAAATAAGCGGCCATCAATGCATTCGGTGGCGTACCAATTAATGTTGCAATGCCGCCAATGCTGGCACCATAAGCAATAGAAAGTAACAGTGCTTTACCAAAACCATTATTATTTGGATTAGATTTTTGCACTAAATGGGTGATAGACATAGCAATAGGTAACATCATCACTGCTGTTGCAGTATTTGACATCCACATAGATAAGAATGCCGTTACTAACATCATCGCTAATATCTGCAAACTCGGTTTTGAGCCCGCGTAGAGCATAGTACGTAAAGCAATGCGCTTGTGTAAGCCCCAACGTTCCATCGCAATGGAAATTAAAAAGCCACCTAAAAACAAAAATATTAAGGGGTGCGCATACGGTGCAGCGACACTTTTTATCGCAGCAATGTCAGCCAACGGAGAAAATACCAACGGCAATAGCGCCGTAGCTGGGATAGGAACTACTTCACTCACCCACCATGATGCCATCCAAAATGCTAATCCTGAAGTACGAAGAGCAGCGGTACTCATGCCAGCAGGAGGATCGATCAAACACGTAAGTAACATGACCGCAGGGCCCAATAACAGCAGCAACATCTGTATCATTGGATTTTTTTCAGGTTTATCGTCTAAAGTTTGTGTGCTCATATTCAACCCCTTTAAAATTTATACTTTAAGCCAAGGGCTAAGCTACTATCCGTTTGCTGTTGCAAATCTAAGTCAGTATAGAATAAGTACGCGGTAGTTTGTTTATCAAATAAATAATCCACACCTGCAGTCCACTGGCTGCCCTTTGTACTTTGGCGAATAGTTGAGTCATCACTGGCAAATTGTAGTTTTGGCTGCCATTTGTCAATGGTATAACTGGCACTCAACACATAGCCGTTTCCTGATTTAGTACCATCTACTGACTCACTGTGCTGGTAAATAGCACCTAGTTGTAAATCACTTTTTTGCCACGCGCCAACGATGCGACTGGCGTTGATATTATTGAGTGAATCAATATGGCTGATCGCCACATAATAATTTTTATTTTTTAAACCACGGTCACCATAAATTAACGTAGCGGCATAACCGGCTTCATTATTGGCACTGTCATCCTTCAAAGCATAGGTAAGTGATAGCTGAGCACCCGCATATGATTTTGAACTATACGTTATGGTATCACCAAGGCGATCTTGACCCGGTAGTAATTGAGCAATATCGGCTTGAGTTTCATTGAAGTTATCAACTTTACCTTCTGAATACTTAAAGCGTGTATCGTTTCGACCAACTACAACTTCACCAAAATTTCCCGCTAAACCTAAATATGTATTACGGGCACTAAATGGCTCATCGGTATCATCGTGCTCAAAGCCCTTTACTTGCACTTCGTATTTAAATACCGCTTTTAACGAGTCAGTGAGTACATGTTGCCCTTTCACACCAATGCGTGAAAAAGGCGCATCGATTTGCGTTCCTTTTTTAGCATAGCGCATTACACCGTTGTCAGTATTAGCAATTTGCACTTCTGCTTTACCATAAATGTCATACTCTGCGGCATGAACACTTTGTCCAAAGCAAGCTGCTGCAAAACTCGTTGCTACAAAAACAGGGGTTAGCTTTTTGTCTATTATTATCATTGTGTGCCCTTATTATTAGGATCATTTGTTGTTCCCGCTAATAAAGGCAAGTTTACTGCCAACTGCTTATAAAAAAGTAAAATTCAATATATTCAAATAGTTAAATTTAAAATTAAATTATACTTACAATAAAGTGTGCGGGATCCCACACACTATCAAAACGTCTGTGTCACCGTTTCCACCCATCAAATTAAGCTGAGCAGGTAAATCACTTAAGCAAAGCTCTGGTTAATCAATAAACATGTCACGATTGAGGCCATATTTACTCATTTTGTCATACAAGGTTTTACGGGCAATCTGTAAGGTATTCATAGTTTCTTTAATACTACCTTGGTGGCGCTCAAGGGCTTCTTCGATTAAAGATTGCTCATAAAAGCACACTTTTTCCGCCAAACTCAGATCGGGCGATAACTCACTGCCATTATTATTTTCGGTATTGGCGAACGCTAATTCAGCACCCAGCAGCACCGCTCGTTCAGCTTGGTTTCTAAGCTCTCTGACATTACCTGGCCACTGGTAACTAAGTAAACGCTGTAATATATCGCTACTTAGAGGAGCCGGAGGTTTATGAAAACGAGTCGCGGCAATAGAGCTAAAATGTTTGAATAATAAAGGAATATCAGCTTTCCTATCACGCAATGCCGGAATACTTACCCTCACTAAATTGAGTCGATAATATAAGTCAGCTCTGAAGTCCCCTTTTTCGACCAAGGATAATAAATCAACTTTGGTTGCCGCAACGATACGTATGTCTAAGTCAACGGCGGTATTAGCGCCGACGGGGGTCACTTTTCGCTCTTCTAAAACGCGAAGTAACTTTACTTGTAATGATGCCGGTGTGCTTTCTATCTCATCTAAAAACACCGTACCACCTTGAGCAAACTCAAACTTACCTTGGCGACTGTGTGTTGCCCCTGTAAACGCGCCACTGGCCGCACCAAATAGTTCACTTTCAATCAGTTGCTCTGGTATGGCACCACAGTTAATTGCCACAAAATTACAGTTTGAACGGCTGCTTTGGTCGTGTAAAAAGCGTGCAACTAACTCTTTACCGGTGCCAGTTTCACCTTCAATCATTACATCTGCGGGAGTGTCGATCACCGCATTGAGCAAGTGCATCATTTGCTGCATTTGCACGGTTTCCCCTAAGATCCGTACACCTGGGGCTGACGTTTTTTCTACCGCTAGTTTTAAAGCACGATTTTCCATTACCAAGGCACGCTTATCGCACGCTCTGGCAATGCAATCTAATAACTGCTCAGTGAGAGGTTTTTCAAATAAGTCGTAAGCTCCTAATTGCATTGCTTTAACAGCCACTGATACATCAGCAAATCCAGTCAGAAAGATCACCGGTAATTCGCTATCAAATGCTTGAACTTGTTCTAAAAAAGCCAGTCCATCCATTTTCGGCATATTAATATCACTGAGCACCACCCCGTTAAAACGACGATTAAGTTTTGATAAAGCACTCATTGGATCGCTAAAACACTGTACTTGATAGCCTTCGAGTGTCAGCAATTGGTCAAGTGAATCGCGGATCATCGCTTCGTCATCAATAACAATGACCTGTTTACAATCAGTTGCTAACGTATTCATAACGCTCCTTTAGTACTTGCTAAGGTAATAATGAATTGAGCACCACCGCCAGGGCGATTATGCGCACTTAAACAGCCATTAAATGAATTAATAATTTGCTTAGAAATAGATAGCCCTAAGCCAAGGCCATTAGTCGATTTAGTGCTATAAAAAGGCTCAAAAATAGTCCCAAGCGCATGTAACTCGATACCAGGCCCAGTATCCAAAATAGACAGCTTAACGCGGTCGTCAAACTGCTCTATCTCAAAACTCAGCTCTCGCACAGTACTGTCAGCCATTGCTTGGCTGGCATTGGTGATCACATTCACTAATACTTGCTCAAATTTAATGCCATCAACCCATACTTTTACAGTGTCAGCGATATCAGCGGTGTTAACGTTGACATCATCCTGCTTTAATTGCGCGGAGGCGATCACCATGGCATTTTTAAGTAACTGGTTTAAGCTTTGCTCTCTTAACTGTGTTTGTGCCGGTTTACTAAAGTGCTTTAATTGTCCAACAATTTTATGTACTCGTTCGATCAACGATTGCACAATAACAATATTTTCAGCTGCCTTTGCAATATCACCTTTGGCAATCAAGCGTTTAGCACTAACCAAATACGTACTCATTGCACTCAAGGGTTGGTTAATCTCATGATTAATACCCGCGCTGAGTTGACCTATGGTGGCCAATTTGGCTGTTTGCACCAGCGCTGTTTGTGCTTTTTCGAGTGCATGGGTGCGCTCTATAACTTCTTGCTCAAGGCTATGACGAGAAAAAAGTAATTTTTTATAGCCGGCAAAACGTGCCATTAAACTGTAAAAAAGCATTAACCCCCCAGCATAAATCACACTCAACCAAAACAATCGCCCTAGTTGATTAATATTCACCGACGATATATCAACAAGCACAGTTATTTTTGCATTAAGTCGCTCAATCGGCGCACTTGCAGGCATATATTTACTGCGTTTATTCGCATCATTAACGTATAACAGGGGCATCCCTTGGCTAATAATGTGCTCAGCAGTGATAACTTTTGGTACATACTCTAGGTAGCGTCGGCTTGTCGTAAAGTGTTGATAGTCTGCTGCTGTGAGGCTATGCAACGAATTGAGTCGCCATGAGGGGCTATCGGACATAGCAATAATATTATCGTCTAAGCTTAAATAAAAATGGCTAGCGTGGGACGCATTCAGTAATTGTCGATCAGTTTCAAACTTAGATACATTCACTTTTAAGGTGACCACACCTATTACTTGGCCATCGCGATAAATCGGTTCAGAAAAATAAATACCCCGTTCTTTAGATCGTAAACCAAGAGCAAAATAGGCAATTTTGTTACCCGCCAATGCCTGAGAAAAATACGGACGAAATGCAAAGTTATTACCGATATAACTGTAATCAAGTTGCCAATTGCTCGATGCAATAACATCCCCTTCACGATTAAGGACATAGACGTCTGATGCACCACTGGCTTGTTGGATATCAGCCAAGTAATTATTAATAGGCTGCACGGGCTGATCAGTATCACTGAGAAATGCAGTGAGTAACTGGTTATCAGTAACTAAATGAGGAATAGTTGCAAAACGAGAGAGTTCGGTATCAAGATAATTACGCAATTGACCCACTTGGAGTTCAGCTTGCTGCTTTGCTTGACTTAAATCATAGTGTCGGCCAAATAAAAAACTAAGCAACAATACACTAATTAAAATGGCAACAGCGATTAATATTTTTCGGGGAAAACGCAGCATGATCAACCAAAGGGCACACCTGAGCGTCCCTAAAACTTAAAATTTGATTTGATAGTGTAACGAGTATTCACTGCCGACACCAGCAACAGTGCCATCTGTAACTCTTGGATCGTACACACGGTAGTGCTTATCTAAGAGATTATGGGCTTTAAAACTAATTTCACCGCGTGCAGAAAATTGCCAACTCACAGCCCCGCCGAGCAAAAAGTAAGCCGGTTGAGTAAAGTCGCTTGTCATTGTCGGGCCACTGACGGCATCGCGCCAAACACTATTGAGGCTCAGCACCCATTGCTGATGATGATAATTAGCAATCACACTAGCAAAGCGCTTAAACGTTGGCTTAATTGGCGTATCAAAATACTCGCTGTAAGTCGCTTCCACTGATAAATCACTAGTAATGTGGATCATGCTATCTAATTCAACACCACGATTAATGTCATCTAATTGGTTTTCAAAGGTAAACTGATTATTGGCAGCTGAATTCGGCACTAGATTAATAAAATCAACAAGTTGATTATAAAAAAGCACCGAATTAATATGCCAATCTTGTCCCTCGTAGCGCCAAACAAGCTCTGTGGTTTTAACATATTCAGACTTTAAGTTTGGATTGCCCTTAGTCACATCATCATCTGAATACAATTCATTCGTCACAGGAGTGCGAAACGATTCACCGTATTGTAATTTAAAAGTATGCGCGCGAGTTGGTGAGTAGATTGCGGAAATGCGCGGCGATAATTTACTGTCTATCGCTTTAACATCATCATAACGTGCCCCTAAAAATAAGGTCAATTGCTCAGCAAAAGGCACTTTGATTTGCCCATAAATACTTCGGGTTTCAAAAGTCGATTGCAAACTCTGAAATGGCGCATAATTACTGATTGTAACAATCCCCCCTTGATAAAACGGATCTTCAACAATAATTTCACCGCTGTTAATATCAAAATAATTAACACGTAAGTCCGCTTTATGTTGCTCTGCGCGGCTATATTGCAAGCCTGAGTTGATTGACCAACCATTATTAAATTGCTGACTGGCCTCTACACTGACTGTTAAATCCGTTGTATGCCAATCAGGACCAACAAAAAAATCATAACTAGCGTTAGGTAAAGTTGCTGCAGGTGCGATTAATCCTGCACTTTGTATTTGATGATGTGCATACGCTATTTTTGTAGCCAAAGTACGTGTATCAGTTTCAAGCCAATCATAACCTACAGATAGGAAAGTATTCTCACTACGATGTTGATTACTGTCAGAATAACCACCAAGGTTTAAAAACTCTTTCAGTTCAACATGATTATAACGCGCTCTCACAGCCAGTTTATTGATATCGACACCCGCTTCAAAGTAAACTGATTGCAGTGGATCGTTTACCCCTTGTGGATAACGCTTACCACTTTTTTGGTTATACGCGCCATTAGCAAATAGATGTGTTTGCTGATTAACTTGATGACTAACCGAGAATGCAGCGCTGGTTTGACCTACATTACCCACAGCCAGCGACATTTCATTATTTTGGCTTTTAGTCACTATATTCATCACCCCTAAGAATGCATTACTGCCATATAAAGCAGAGCCAGGGCCACGTATAAATTCAACTTTATCAATAACTTCTACAGGTATATAAGGCATATAAACTGACGCTTTGCCAAATGATGACTCATTTAAACGTTCACCATTGATCATCACTAAGATATTGCCGCTATCAAGGTAAACACCTCTTGCGTGATCTTTTGGTACAGCGCCTACCCAATCACCACGAGTAGATTGCATACCAGGAACAAAATTCATCAATTCAAACGCATTATTCACCCCAAGTAAGGCTATTTTTTTGCGATTAAAAACAGTGATAGTTGAGGGGGCAGAAGCGAGAGTTTCTAAGGTTTTTGAGGCAATATCGACATGAACGTCAAGCAAATCTTCAAAGCTAAGCGCAAATAAATCATCAGCGTCGCTCGCCAGTAAGGGGGCTGTGTTAACACATAAAAAAAGACATGCTGTTAGCTTTAAAATCATTACGCCGCTTTACACCTATATTTTTCATTGGAGTTAGCACATCATAAGTAACGTGCTATTTACAATATTAATACAAATACGCGACGGCGTGAGAGTTTTTCTCTATTAATTTATAAATTTAGGCTACAGCTGAAATCTGCTTAGCTTTTAGGTATTTATATAAACCAATTAATGAGGCTGCGATCCAAAATATTTCAATCACAAAACTTGCTAAATTAAAGTTATAACAAAGACTTATAAGCAACAAAATAGCGCCAGATAAATTCATCATGTTATATAAAAGCCCTGTTGGCGTGGCTTTACCCAGTTGTAGCATAAAAAACGCGCCAACCACTAAAAACGTACCTGTCATACCAACAATATCAAATAAAAGTGCAATCACGGGTGTCCCCTATCCTTTTTAATCATACCCAACAAACTGGCCCATTCCATGGGGAGGGTTGTTTTCAATCATTGAAACAGCAAACCGGGTAAGTTTAGCAGCCTCGCCAAAAGCGCACAGGATAAATGTCCGTATTTGAACTGAATAACCCCATATTTATCAGAGACTCTTGAACTTTAATTCAAATAATTGTGCTATTCATAACGAATCGACTCTAGCAAACGCTCTATTATAGGTAAGCAGTGTGTTTTATCTTTTTCCATAAAGGTAAACGTTAAAACCATAAAATATTTGTCAAATTTTAAAGCGTATACCATGTAAGAAGTGACTTCAGTTTCGCCTTTCCAAACGCCTTGCATCAATTGTTCTTTAACAGTGCCAATGGGGAGGTTTCGTTCATTTTCAACTCCAACCCGTTTATACCATGGCATATGCTTCATACCTCCCTGACGCAAATGAGTCTAATGTATTTTCGTCACTTAGATACACAGTACCGGCACACTCCAAACCTTCATCATGGGTGATTAATGATAAACGTTGTTCACTCTCATTTAGCCAAGCACCATCAAGCGATAGACTTAGTCGAGTTAAGCCAGGGTAAGTGATTGTATTTAATGCCTGCTCTTTTTGTTGAAGCTCTTTTTTAACGCCCTTTTCTTTCGGTAACTGTTCTGGTAGATCAAAAAAACCATAAGGAAAATATTTACCAAAATGAGTGTTTTTTAGGCTTATACCACGCATTTTTGCGACAGCAGCGGCTTCTACTGCCCAGTACCCAAAATAACCTATATGATAATCATCATTGTGGCTATTGTACCAATGTAAGCCTTTATAACGAATGTACCATTTTTTAGAATACTTTTTCAGTTCTTCTAAAAATTCACAATCGTCACTAATATTTGAGATAGTCAAAATTTGACCGATTTTTTTAAGGCGAACATCTTGACCTAGCTGTACATTGTTTGAACGATAACTCAACAGTTTTGCCAATATATAGCCATTACTGCCGCTACTTTGCCATTTTTCAGCCAATAATGCCCACGCTTTATCACTAACATCAACCAAAATAGCCAATGAAATAAGTTTGACTAATGTATATACACTATGTGGATAGCTACTCCACTCATTGTCTGTTTTAAGATAGTAAGTGATAGTCCGCTCGACTGTTTCTCTTATTGTGTCAATACTATGACCGAGTGAAAACTGACAGATTGATAATTCTATCCCAACGTTTATTAAACTATCTGATATTCTTTCCAATTGTTCATATTCAAGCTTTTGCGATCCAAGCATTTTCGATTCAATAACATTTTCACCATGCGCTAACATGCCCATTCTATTCGCATAGAATTGTTTTAATTTTCCTTCACGATTTGGGTAATCCCGCATTACATTAGCCACCATTAATTTGAGTCACTCTGGCAGCCTTACCACGAGGTATTTTTGGTATGCCACCACTAACATGAACAATTTTTGAATAAGTAATTGTTCCATTATCAGTTGTCCTAGCCAACACAGGATATAGTTGGATTTCATTGTTTTTCGGGGGATTACTATTTTTTTAAAGTGTTTATGTAAATACGTTAGGTTAATCACAAAAACTTATTCTTAAGTTGAATGTCTAAATCTCTGAGATAATCTAATCCAAAGTTGTCCTTAGAAAAATTAGTAACGAGCTTATTTGGAAGAGTTTTATCAACACCATCATAACAACTTGCTATTCCGCAGCAAATTGACGCGACACTGTCTGTGTCTCCTCCAAAATCAACAGCTGACTTTATCAAAGCTTCATAGCTAAAATGCTGCATTAGGTTAGACATTACTGCGGCCAAAGTATCTTCTGACACTGCACGAACTCTTCCTTGCCAATTAGCATTAAACTTGTAACCTCGAGATGCAAGATACTCCGGCAATGTTTTAAGAGTCGCTTTGCTGTACAAGCCTGCATGTGGGGCAAGAGCAATGCAAACAGCAGCATCGACTGCAATTTGATGGTCATGAGTAACACGTGCTTGTATTGTGGCGTTGCGTATTACTACATCTTCATCTTTAAAAAAACCAATTGGTACAGCTCGCATCATTGCCCCATTGCCAAAGCTATCCGTTTTAACTAACCTTGCAAAATGGTCTGCATTTCTCGCCTCAGAAAATGCCGTTTGTAGTCGCTTTGCGTAGCCATGCACAGGATCACGTATATAGCATTGAAAAAATGCCTCGGCTATATGGGCTTCAGTCCAGTCAACGTCGTTTAGCATTAACTCAGACAGCGCTAATGACATTTGAGTGTCATCAGTATAACACCCAGCAATGTTAGACAATTGATGCGCACGAAAGGTCTCGAGGTTATTTTCGGCTGATATAATTTCCTGATCTACAAACTCAAAACCCGCACCATATGCATCGGCAATTGCTATTTCTACCAACATAATATTTAACTCATTCTAAATTCGGAAAAAGTGATTATATAATACCCTTTTGGTTGAAAGTAAAAGGAATACTGTTATCCAATCACTTGTTTCTATAAAACTACTTGTTAATGTTTTTAAACATGGCATTAAAAACTTGCTCTGCTGATTGGTTATCTTCACGATGTATGTCATTTGCCGCAATCTTCTTTAAAATTGATATAAAGTCTTCATCAACTCTTAGCTTATTGTACATATCTTGGCTTAAAAACGCATACATAATACCATAGCCGCTTTCACCTACACTTCTGTTATATCGACGAAAACTTCTGGTAAGTATCCCTGTCTTCGTTTCAAAATTTGCAGCAAAATAACGCTCAAAAAAAAGTTTTGAATTAAGCGCCTCATCGATACCAGTTTGTAATAATTCTTTTGCCCTTTTTTGTACTAATTCATATGAAGTATCAAAATTAAAATTGAAGTGATAACCGGGCAGAAGAAACGTGCCTATTTTATCACCTTTTACATCTTTAAGTGCGTATTTTAAAAATTCACAGCCTGTTTCTTTATCAATACTAACTGTCGCTTCTACCACACACCCACAATCAAGCTCATACTTATAAATTTTATTCTTAAGTGAAAGTATTCGCTGTTCAATTGAGACACGTTTTCCGGTAGCACTATCAAAAACATAGAAATTTTTACTTGATGAACCATCTTCGAAATTAACACTTTCTTCCACTACAAAATGAGAGTCATTTTCAATGTAATATACATTAGTTATTTCACCGTACTCTAAGTCAGACCGAAAATCGGCCCGACTTAGAGGGTGAATCAAACTCTGAATATTTGAGTTACCTGTTACCATATCAATCTACCTGTTTCATATATAGCACTATCGGGGTCAGACCTCAGGGAAAGAGCATGAAAAAAGTCTATGATTTCAATACCTTTTCAAGGTAATCTGTACTGCGCATAGCTTTTTTCTGTTTTGCGGGCATGCCTTTATTAAAGCTTGTTTCTGCTTTTAGCTGATTAAATGCGATGTGTCTCAGCCCCG
>NZ_JACJDT010000026.1:0-61101 GCF_014163675.1 Pseudoalteromonas sp. SR44-5 | reverse complement strand
GGAAGAAAGAAGAAGAAGAACGTAAGAAGCGCGAAGAAACCGCTGATCACCACCTTACGACTTCTACTTACGCACGTGAAGCAGAAGATGTTGCTGATGCGCGTGATGAGCAAGGCACACGCCGTGCGAAGAAAAAGAAAAAAGCCCCAGCGAAGGAGAAATTTGTTCCTTCGAGAGGCAAGAAAAGCAAGCTAAAAGCACCAGCTTCATTACAACATGGCTTCCAAAAGCCAACGGTTGACGTGAAAAACGAAGTGCGTATTAGCGAAACAATTACAGTTGCTGAGCTTGCATCACGCATGGCCGTTAAGGGCGCTGAAGTTGTAAAAACAATGATGAAAATGGGTGACATGGTTACCATTAACCAAGTGATCGACCAAGAAGCTGCACAGTTAGTTGCAGAAGAAATGGGCCACAAAGTTATCATTGTTAAAGAAAACGAATTAGAGCAAACAGTACTAAATGACCGTCATGAAGATGGTAAATCTGAGCCACGTGCGCCAGTAGTAACTGTAATGGGTCACGTTGATCACGGTAAAACGTCAACGCTTGATTATATTCGTTCAGCAAAAGTGGCCTCTGGCGAAGCCGGTGGTATCACACAGCATATCGGTGCTTATCATGTTGACGTAAATGGTAACATGATCACTTTCTTGGATACTCCAGGTCACGCGGCGTTTACGTCAATGCGTGCTCGTGGTGCTAAAGCAACAGATATCGTAATCCTAGTGGTTGCAGCAGATGATGGTGTAATGCCACAAACTAAAGAAGCGGTTCAGCATGCGCGTGCAGCTGGCGTTCCTTTAATTATCGCTGTTAACAAAATGGATAAAGAAGGCGTAGACCCAGATCGCGTTAAGAATGAGCTTGCTCAACTAGACGTTATTCCTGAAGAGTGGGGCGGTGATACACAGTATGTGCATATTTCTGCTAAAACTGGTTTAGGTATTGATGACCTTCTTGAAGCGGTATTAAACCAATCTGAGTTGTTAGAACTTACTGCTCCAACTGTGGGTATGGCTGCTGGTGTTGTTATTGAATCTCGTCTTGATAAAGGCCGTGGTCCAGTTGCTTCTATCCTTGTACAATCTGGTACGCTTAACCAAGGTGACATTGTATTATGTGGTCTTGAGTATGGTCGTGTTCGTGCAATGCGCGATGAAAACGGTAAAGACATCAAGTCTGCAGGTCCTTCAATCCCAGTTGAGATTTTAGGTCTATCTGGTATTCCAGCAGCGGGCGACGAAGCAACTGTAGTTAAAGACGAGCGTAAAGCCCGTGAAGTTGCACTTTACCGTCAAGGTAAATTCCGTGATGTTAAACTAGCACGTCAGCAAAAAGCGAAGCTTGAAAACATGTTTACTAACATGACTGAAGGCAATGTGTCTGAAGTTAATGTGGTACTTAAAGCAGACGTTCAAGGTTCAATCGAAGCAATCTCTGATTCATTGACTAAACTGTCAACAGATGAAGTTAAAGTGAAGATTGTAGGCTCAGGCGTAGGTGGTATCACTGAAACTGACGCAACCCTTGCTGCAGCATCTAATGCAATCGTGGTTGGTTTTAACGTTCGTGCTGATGCATCGGCACGTAAAGTAATTGAGTCTGAGAACTTAGACTTACGTTACTACAGCGTTATCTATAGCTTGATTGACGAAGTGAAGCAAGCTATGTCTGGTATGTTAGCACCAGAGTTCAAGCAAGAGATCATTGGTCTAGCTGAAGTTCGTGACGTGTTCAAGTCACCTAAAATTGGCGCTATCGCTGGTTGTATGGTTACTGAAGGTGTTATTAAACGTAGCGCACCAATTCGTGTACTTCGTGATAACGTGGTTATCTACGAGGGTGAGCTTGAGTCACTTCGTCGCTTTAAAGACGATGTTGCTGATGTTCGTAACGGCATGGAATGTGGTATCGGCGTTAAGAACTATAACGACGTTCGCGTTGGTGACCAAATCGAAGTATTCGAAACAGTTGAAGTACAACGTACACTTTAATTGTTCGTAAGCTAAGATAATAAATGGGGGCTCAGCCCCCATTTGTGTATCCATTATTTAAATAACTTATTTATATTTCTCAATGAGTTATAATTTTTAGAGTAGAGTCTAATGAGAGAGTTTTCTCGTACTGATCGTGTTGCTC
Source organism: Pseudoalteromonas sp. SR44-5 (assembly GCF_014163675.1). Classification (NCBI taxonomy): domain Bacteria; kingdom Pseudomonadati; phylum Pseudomonadota; class Gammaproteobacteria; order Alteromonadales; family Pseudoalteromonadaceae; genus Pseudoalteromonas; species Pseudoalteromonas sp. SR44-5. The sequence continues at coordinate 58,959 of NZ_JACJDT010000026.1, read as the reverse complement.
AGCAAATTCAAAAAGAAATTGCGGTGATTTTACAACGCGAAATTAAAGATCCACGTTTAGGTATGGTTACAGTATCTGCTGTAGAAGTATCACGTGATTTATCTTATGCAAAAATCTTTATTACTGTGTTTAACACCCAAGATGAAGATGCTGCAAAGCAAAGTGCTAAAGTATTAAATGAAGCGACCGGTTATATTCGCTCACTACTTGGCAAACGCATTCGTGCCCGTATTATGCCAGAGCTTAAGTTTGTGGTTGATAATTCACTGATGGAAGGCATGCGTATTTCAAACCTTGTTGATTCTATTATTCGTGAAGATAAAGCAAAGCATGTAGATGACGAAGTTGATAGCGTAGATGATGCAGAGCATATCGACGAAACAGACAGCGAAGAAGGCACTAATACAGATGGCAAAGCGCAGTAAAGGCCGTCCAGTTGACGGTATTTTGTTGTTAAACAAACCAATAGGCATTTCATCAAATAAAGCGCTACAGCAAGCTAAAAGTGTGTATTTTGCACAAAAAGCGGGGCACACCGGTGCCCTTGATCCGCTTGCAACGGGTATGCTGCCTATCTGTTTTGGTGAAGCGACTAAATTTACTCAGTTTTTACTCGATACTGACAAAACCTATGTAGTTCGCGCTAAATTAGGTGAACGTACGACAACATCAGATTCTGATGGTGAAATTGTCAGTACTAAAGATGTCAATGTGACGGCTGAGCAACTTAGCGAAGAAATTGCTAAGTTTTTAGGTGAATCAGATCAATACCCGTCAATGTATTCAGCGTTAAAATATGAAGGCCGACCTTTATATAAATATGCGCGTGAAGGCATTGAAGTACCTCGCAAGTGCAGAAAAATCAACGTATTTAGTTTAACACTAGATGAGTTCGATGAAGCTAATAACGAAGTGCAAATGACTGCCCACGTTTCAAAAGGTACTTATATTCGTACTATCGTCGATGACTTAGGCGAAAATCTGGGTTGTGGCGCGCATGTGATCATGTTGCATCGCAGTGCGGTAGGGCATTACCCTGCTGACAAAATGGTGTCACTTGAGCAGTTAGAAGCGTTATTAGTAAAAGCGAAACAAGAAGAGCTTACGCCTTCTACTTATCTTGATGAACTATTACTGCCAATGGACACCGCATTAGTTGGTCTACCTGTGGTTGAGCTCAGTAAAGAGCAAGGTAGTTCTTTTAGCCATGGTCAGGCGGTTGTACTTGATATTGAACTGCCAGAAGGGGCAATTAAAGTGCTCGCTGATGGTGTGTTTATTGGCACTGGTGAACGTAATCCTGATGGCCATTTAAAGTCAAAACGTGGCTTATCAAATCAGCAAGAAACAACAGCGTAAAGTTTAGCTTGTAGTTATTGCCGTAGCTGGTAGAATACGCCCGCTAATCGTTTTGGCTGAATTAGTGATCGGCTAAGACACCTTTTAAATTTTATTTTTGGAGTTACTATGTCACTAAGCAATCAAGAAAAGATCGATATCATCGCAAAATTCGCACGTGCAGAAGGCGACACTGGTTCACCTGAAGTACAAGTTGCACTTCTTACTTTTGATATCAACAAGCTTCAAGGTCACTTTGCTGATCACAAGCATGACTTCCACTCACGTCGTGGTCTGCTTCGTAAAGTAAGCACTCGCCGTAAACTGCTTGATTACCTTAAAGGTAAAGACATTGCACGTTATACTGCGTTAATCCAAGAACTTGGCCTACGTCGCTAAGAACTAGATTACATAGAAAGGAGCTTTATAGCTCCTTTTTTTGTGCCTGAAATTTCTCACTCTCTCTGTCCACAACAATTAATTCTCTTGAAATATCAAATAAAAGCCACATAGTTAGTGACAGCAAAGCACACTTTTTAGCGCGCCTATTATCACCACTTTTATCTAGGGACTAAGCTCGCAATTTTGCATTACTTTGTTATATACTATGCGCGTAGATAAAAAGGTTTATCTACGCTTATTCACATCATTGCCAATTGTAGTACTTAATTGATTTCCAACTGAATACAATTATGTACTGTAATTGGTACTTTGATGGCAACTTATTAGAACACATTTAAGGAACATTTTAAGTGCAAGCAATTATTAAAGAATTTCAACTAGGTCAACATACAGTTACCCTAGAAACCGGTGCAATCGCTCGTCAAGCAGACGGCGCAGTACTAGCAAGTATTGGCGACACATCAGTATTAGTTACTGTTGTTGGTAAGCGTGAAGCACAACCTGGCCAAGATTTTTTCCCACTAACAGTTAACTACCAAGAGCGTATGTACGCTGCAGGTCGTATCCCTGGTGGTTTCTTAAAGCGTGAAGGTCGTCCAAACGACGGTGAAACACTTATTGCACGTCTTATTGACCGTCCAATTCGTCCACTTTTCCCAAATGGTTTTGTAAACGAAGTACAAGTTATTGCTACTGTTGTTTCTGTTAACCCTGAAATTCAACCTGATATGGTTGCGATGATCGGTACTTCAGCAGCACTTGCTATCTCTGGTATCCCATTCAGTGGTCCAATAGGTGCAGCGCGCGTTGGTTACATTAACGGCGAATACGTACTTAACCCAACGCTAAAAGAGCTTGAAGAAAGCCAACTTGATTTAGTTGTTGCTGGTACTGATAACGCAGTACTTATGGTTGAATCAGAAGCTGACGTACTTGCAGAAGACGTTATGCTAGGTGCGGTTGTATATGGTCATGAGCAATCTCAAGCTATCATCAACGCAATCAACGAATTCAAAGCAGAAGCTGGCAAGCCTACATGGGATTGGGCAGCACCTGAAAAGAACGTTGCTTTAGAAGATAAAGTAGCAGCAATCGCAGCTGATAAAGTAGGCGAAGCTTACCGCATCACTGATAAAGTGGCTCGTAAAGAAGCACTTGGCGTAGCTAAAGACGAAGTTGTTGCTGTATTAACAGCTGAGCTTGCTGAAGGCGAGTCACTAGACAAGCAAGAAGTTGGCAAAGTATTTGGTTCTCTTGAGAAGAAAATCGTACGTGGGCGCATCACTGCTGGCGAAAAACGTATCGATGGTCGTGAACCAGATATGATCCGTGCACTTGACGTAATGACTGGCGTATTGCCACGTACTCACGGCTCTGCAATCTTTACGCGTGGTGAAACTCAAGCACTTGTAACTGCTACACTTGGTACAGAACGTGATTCACAGTTAATCGATGATTTAACTGGCACACACAAAAACCACTTTATGCTTAACTATAACTTCCCTCCGTTCTGCGTAGGTGAAACAGGTTTTGTAGGTTCTCCTAAGCGTCGTGAAATCGGCCACGGTAACCTAGCTAAGCGTGGTATCCAAGCTGTAATGCCTACATTGACTGAGTTCCCTTACTCAATCCGTGTTGTATCTGAGATCACTGAATCAAATGGTTCATCTTCAATGGCATCAGTATGTGGTACTTCACTTGCACTTATGAATGCGGGTGTGCCAATTAAAGCGTCTGTTGCGGGTATCGCGATGGGTCTAGTTAAAGAAGACGAAAAATTCGTAGTTCTTTCTGACATCTTAGGTGATGAAGATCACTTAGGTGACATGGACTTTAAAGTAGCTGGTACTGCTGCAGGTATCACTGCACTACAGATGGATATCAAGATTGAAGGTATCACTCAAGAAATCATGCAAATTGCGCTTAAACAAGCAAAAGCTGCACGTTTACACATCTTAGGTGTGATGGACGAAGCGATTTCTGCACCATCTGAAGAGCTTTCAATGTTTGCTCCGCGTATCTACACTATGAAGATACCACAGAAGAAAATCGCAGAAGTTATCGGTAAAGGCGGCGCAACTATTCGTCAACTTACTGAAGAAACAGGTACTACGATTGAAATCGGTGATGACGGTACAATCAAAATTGCAGCAACAGACGGTGAAAGCGCAGCAAATGCAATTAGCCGCATTGAGCAATTAACAGCTGAACTAGAAGTAGGTACTATCTACGAAGGTAAAGTTGTACGTATCGTTGATTTCGGTGCGTTTGTAAACATTCTTCCTGGTAAAGATGGCCTAGTGCATATCTCTCAGATCAGTACTGAGCGCGTAAATAACGTGACAGATCACCTATCTGAAGGTCAAGAAGTTAAAGTTAAAGTACTAGAAGTAGACCGTCAAGGTCGTGTACGTTTAAGTATCAAAGAAGCAATGGAATCAGCAGCTGCCGCAGCTGATGCACCAACTGACGCTTAATTGTTGATATTTAATCCAGATATTCTCTGGATAATATAAAAAGGGGCTGTATAGCCTCTTTTTTTATGCTTTAATGAAACCTCTTTGGATAACACTTGTCCTATCAGTTTGCTACTTATCTTGGTATAAAGGATTTTAATGATACTTAAACACATAGCCTTGGCATCGTTTGCTATTCTGTCTTTAAGCGCCTGTCAATCTACTTCGCAAGCACAACCGACTGCGATTGTGAATGTGCCTTTCACTGCGCCTTTAGCGTCTGATTTTCGTAGTGAAATAGCGATAGCTCGTTATTCTGAATTATTAAATCGTGCTGATCTAGCGCCAGATCAACAAGCAAAATTATTTTATGACCGTGGCGTATTATTTGATAGTTTAGGTATGTCTACCTTGGCGCGGATTGATTTTAATCGTGCTGTGCAATTGAAGCCCGATTTAGCCGAAGTGTATAACTTTTTAGGTATTCACCATACCTTGATGCAACAATTTGAAAAAGCCTATGAATTTTTTGATTCAGCGTTAGAACTCAATGAGCAACACGAATATGCCTACTTAAATCGTGGTATTGCTCTTTACTATGGCGATAGAGCAAATCTTGCAGCAGCTGATCTTAAAGAGTTTTTATCTCGTTCGCCAAGTGATCCTTACCGGGTGTTATGGCTTTATCTAGCGCAAGCAAGCGCTGATCCTGTGCAAGCTTTAGCAAACTTAAAAAGCAATGCACAAGGGCTGGATGATAGCCAATGGGCGTATAGTTTAATATCACTTTATTTGGGCGATATGAGCGAGCAGAGCTTTTTAACAAGTCTTGCCGATGGTGTTAAAACTGAACAAGAATATGCGCAGCGGCTATGCGAAGCTTACTTTTATTTAGCTAAAATATATCAAGCTAAAGGGCTTGATTATCAAGCCGCAGATTTCTTTCGTTTAGCACTTGCCACCAATGTGCATGAGTTTGTGGAATATAAATATGCCCGTTTAGAGCTTGAGTTAATGGCTGGTGAAAACGACAGTTAAATTATTTATTAGTGTTGTTGTTATGCTGAGTTTGGGATATTTACCAAGCTCAGTTAATCAGCATCGCGATATTGCCTTTTGGCATGTAAAACATACCCCAGATTCTATTCTTATTAGTTATTATCGTTTTATTGACGATTTTAATGCTCAGCTTAATTCATTGACTGATGCTACCTTATACTTATTAGCTATAAATGCTGTTACAGATGCACAATTTGCTTGGGCACTGCGGTTACTAACAAATGATCAAGCACAATCGGCTTTACCTTTTTGGCGTGTTAGCGTGGCTCAGCAAAGTGTTGATAAGCGCCGCAGACTCAGTGCATTGTTACTGCAATCAGAACGTTGGGATGATTTAACATCACTGGCAGAGCAACACCTGTTGCCTGCAAGTCATGCGGCAGAACAATTAAAATTACACCATGGCGCCACACCGGCGAGTATTGACCAAAGCTTTGCCAGTCATGAGGGATTTTTATTATCCTTTTCACAGCTGCAAGCGCAACCGCAGTGTCAGTTTAATGTGTTGATGATGACAGATCATCGCCAAGGTTTAGCAAAACTTAATGCATTTAAAATTCGTTATCAACAACACCCCCAACCGAGCTCAGGCAGTTTTTGTTTTAGTAAGCCGATTTATTTAGGGGACTCCATAAACTGCCAACAACAGCCGCAACATGCCGCTAAATGTGATTGGCAGCCTTTAGCTCACAATAAAGCTTGGCCAACGGGCTTTGATTTTATAGTGATGATGACCGCAACTGGCTCAGGCAATGTGCAAGGTGGCATAATGCACTTAAACTCGGCGAGTTATTACGGTTTATTTTTACATGAGCTGATGCACTTTAACGGCTTTGAAGATGAGTATCCATTACCCGCAGCGAAGCAGGCGTGGTTATGTAATCAAAAAGGCTTGGTGGCGCCGAACCTTTTTATTGCCAATGATCTTACACCACCGGCTGGCTGGCAGCTAAGTGATAGCTGTCAAACACCAATTAAAGCATATAAACCAAGTCATAACTGGTCAATAATGCAATATCAACAAATCCCTTTGTCAGTGCATTATCAACAATTATGGTTGCAACAAATTACTGATCCGAGCTATCAACCACTACGATTTAGCGACTATTTTCAGCAATTTAAAGCACCTATGAACTTTATAAACAAAATGACAAAAAAAAATATTGAGGGATAAAGTTGTAAATAATATGCTGTCAGCACTAAAATAGTACAAAATAACAGCAGGTAGAAGGGCTTACTATAGACAAAATCGTCGCTGATCAGTATAACTATATACCTATAAAGCGTTTATTGAAGCTAAAATTAAAACCATCCGAAATGACCAGTACTAAACTAAAACTAACTAGCAGTGTATTGATACTCTTATGACTTCAAAAGGTTTCTCTCTATGACTTTGCTCTGGATACCCCTGTTATCCTTAATTGGCAGTGTTATTTCTTCCTGCACCGGCAAATTGACTCGTAATCAATCTACGAGCTTAACTATGCTAGCGCCTTTATGCGCCTTAGCAATTGCGATTTATCACACGCCAGCGGTTTTAGCTGGTGAGACAATTCGCTTTACCACACAATGGATACCAGCGCTGGGTATGGAGCTGGCTTTTCGCCTAGATGGCTTAAGCTTATTGTTTATCTTTATGATCTTAGGGATCGGGTTGCTGGTTATTTTTTATACCCGTTATTACCTAAGTAATAATGACTCGATGCCAAAATTATACTGTTACTTAATGCTGTTTATGACTGCAATGCTCGGTATTGTGATGTCGAATAACGTGATTCAACTATGGCTGTTTTGGGAATTAACCAGTATTAGCTCATTTTTGTTAATCAGTTTTTGGTGGCATAAATCAGAGGCCCGTAAAGGGGCACGTATGGCATTAGCAGTCACTGGAGCAGGCGGATTAGCTCTACTAGGCGGCTTACTTCTGCTTGGTGATATTGTTGGTAGCTATGATCTAGACGTTATTTTAGCTAGCAAAACATTGATCCAGTCACATGACTTATACGAAGTTGCATTAGTGTTGGTATTGCTAGGTGCATTTACTAAATCAGCTCAATTCCCATTTCATTTTTGGTTACCGCACGCAATGGCAGCCCCAACGCCAGTGAGTGCCTATTTGCATTCAGCGACTATGGTAAAAGCCGGTATCTTCCTACTTGCACGTTTTTATCCAGCGTTAGCTGGAACAGATATCTGGTTTATTTTGGTTGCCATGACCGGCTTAACAACGTTATTGGTCGGCGCCTACATCGCTTTATTTAAGCATGATTTAAAAGGGCTGCTGGCGTATTCAACCATTAGTCATTTAGGTTTGATCACTTTATTACTTGGGTTAGATACTGAACTTGCCACAGTAGCGGCAATATTTCATATTATTAACCATGCAACGTTTAAAGCGTCATTATTTATGGCCACCGGTATTATTGATCATGAAACTGGTACGCGAGATATGCGTAAGCTCAATGGTATGTGGCGATTTATGCCTTATACAGCGACACTGGCAATGGTTGCGGCGGCGGCAATGGCTGGGGTGCCGCTATTAAATGGTTTCTTGTCAAAAGAAATGTTTTTTGCAGAAACCTTACATCAACAAATACTAGGTTCTATGTCGTGGCTTATTCCTGTATTAGCAACTCTAGCGGCTGCTTTTTCTGTGGCATATTCGGCACGCTTTATTCACGATGTATTCTTTAATGGCGACCCAATCAATTTACCAAAAACACCGCATGAGCCTCCTCGCTATATGCGTGTGCCAATCGAAATACTCGTTGTGTTGTGTTTACTAGTCGGTATGTTTCCAAACTTTGTGGTTGATGGTATTTTGTCAGCGGCGTCGCTAGCAGTTCTTGGGGAAGCGACACCACAGTTTAAACTGTCAATTTGGCATGGCTTTAATTTACCATTGCTTATGAGTGCGATGGCTGTCGTGGGCGGTGTATTTATATATATTCAGCGTAAGCACTTATTTAAGTTTCAAGCATCACTACCTCCATTAAATGCTAAAAAAACCTTTGAGCGGTTTGTCTATGCGATCATTAAGTGGAGTCAAGAAAAAATCAGCAGCACCGAAAATGGTTCTCTGCAACGTTACATTGTTGTGATGTTGGGGGTCGTATTGTTGTGTGCTGGTTGGCCATTGTTTGAAATGAACGCTTTGGCGGGTACTGCGCCACGTACGCCGATCGATTTTCATAATGCCATTGGTGCAGGTTTAATGATCATCGGTGCCATTAGCACTGTGATTTGGCATCGCTCACGGATGGTATCGTTATTGATGATATCAATCGTAGGGTTAATGGTTTCAGTGGCATTTACTCGCTTCTCAGCGCCCGATTTAGCGCTTACACAATTAACCGTAGAGGTAGTGACAGTCATTTTATTAATGCTGGCATTATTCTTCTTACCGCAACGCACACCTAAAGAGTCGAGTTCATTACGTATTTTACGTGATTTAGGGATTGCCTCAGCAGTGGGGGTGGTTATTGCCAGTATTTGTTATGCATTATTAACGCGTCCGCTTGAGTCAATTTCAGATTTCTTTATCGCCAATGCAAAAACTGGCGGAGGCGGTACCAACGTCGTAAACGTTATTTTGGTTGATTTCAGGGGCTTTGATACCCTAGGGGAAATCACGGTACTGGGTATTGCAGCGTTAGGTATTTATAAAGTATTAACTAATTTACCATTGTTTATGCCAGCCAGCGACAGTGAAGGTCGCCCTTGGGCGCGAGAACGTCATCCACTGTTATTAGCCAGTATTTCACAAAGTTTATTGCCATTGGCGTTATTAGTCTCTGCGTATATCTTTTTGCGCGGTCATAACTTACCTGGTGGGGGCTTTATTGCCGGGTTAGTCACTGCAATTGCCTTTATTTTGCAGTATATGGCTCATGGTTCAATTTGGATCTCTGAGCGCTTTGATGTGAACTATCGAAAGATCATTGCCTCGGGTATCGCCATTGCAATGTTAACAGGGCTAGGAAGTTGGGCATTTGGACGACCGTTTTTAACCACTTGGTTTGAATATTTTGATGTGCCATTTATCGGCAAAGTAGAACTGGCCAGTGCCATCGTATTTGATTTAGGTGTTTACATGACCGTAGTCGGCGCGACCTTAATGATACTCGCAAGCCTAGGTAAGTTAACCGCAGATACACCTAAGAAAGAGGTAAATATTTAATGGAACTGTTATACGCATCATGCGTTGGTGTATTGGTGACTTGTGGGGTGTACTTGATCCTAAGAGCACGGACTTTTCCGGTAGTATTAGGGTTAACGATGCTGTCATACGCAGTGAACTTATTTTTATTCTCTGCGGGGCGCTTAACTATTAATAAAGCCGTCGTGCTTGGTACTGGCACTGACTATGCCGATCCGCTGCCGCAAGCTTTAGTTTTGACTGCCATTGTAATTGGTTTTGCAATGACCGCCTTTGTCGTGATTTTGGCAATTCGTGGTCGTGCTGATTTAGGCAATGATCATGTAGATGGTCACTTAGGTAAAATTGAACACAAGGAGCACAAATGATCCAGCATCTAGCTTCTTGGCCAATTTTATTACCTATGCTTGCCGGCATTATTTTACTGTTACCTCCCTGTGGGAAAAGTATTCCTATTCGTCGTGTTACCTCTGTAGTCATGGCATTATTAAACACTTTCGTCAGTGCGCTATTATTATGGCAAGTTTTCCAGTCAGGCATTATTGTGTATGCCATCGGCGGCTGGCAAGCCCCATTTGGGATCGTGCTGGTTGCTGATTTAGTGTCAGTCCTACTGGTGTTACTAACGTCATTTCTAGGTTTGGCTGTTACTGTTTACAGCTGTATGGGAGATGATGAAAAAGGGGGCTTTTTTCATCCTTTAGTACACTTTTTGGTACTGGGTGTTAACGGTGCGTTTTTAACAGGGGATTTATTCAACCTGTTTGTATTTTTTGAAGTGCTGTTAATTGCTTCCTACTCATTACTAATGCATGACGGTGATAAACACAAAACGCGATCAGCCATTCAATACGTGAGTTTAAACCTGATTGGATCGAGTGTTTTTTTGATTGCACTGGGTATTTTATATGGTGTATTAGGCACCTTGAATATTGCCGATATGGCACAAAAAGTGTCGCAGTTACAGGGCGATGACGTCTACCTTGCAAAAATTGGTGGGTTATTACTGCTGGTTGTTTTTGCGCTAAAAGGCGCATTGTTACCACTGCACTTATGGTTACCCAATACTTACGCTAGTGCAATGCCTGTGGTGGCAGCATTATTCGCAATTATGACTAAAGTGGGTGTATACGCAATGCTGCGTGTCTATACCGTTATCTTTGGTGATGAAGCAGGACAACTTGCACACATGGCACAACCATGGTTGTGGGGCTTGGCCGTTGCAACTATTATAGTTGGCTCCATTGGTGTTGTTGCCGCGCAAGATTTACGTAAGCTCACTGCTAATTTAGTGATTGTATCGGTGGGGACGTTAGTCGCCTTAGTCGCATTACAAAACATTAATGCCACAGCGGCGCTGTTGTATTACTTAGTGCATTCAACCTTAGTGTGCGCGGCCTTATTTTTAGTGGCCGACCTAATTGCTCATCAGCGTGGTAAAGTTGCGGATCGTTTTGCGCCAGGACGCGGCGTAGCGCAACCATACTTATTAGGCACGTGCTTTATTATTGCTGCTTTAGCTGTAGTCGGCATGCCACCACTGTCAGGGTTTATTGGTAAAGTGTGGATTTTAAAAACCACCTTAGATAGCGAAAAAGCATTGCTATTTTGGCCTGTTTACTTGCTTGCCAGCTTTGCATTATTGGTCGCATTATCTCGAGCGGGTACTACCTTGTTTTGGGAACGCAAACACCAAGACAGTGAACCGACTGAAGGAGTAAAAGCGCATCCATTGCAGGTCACGGCAATAATTGCTTTATTAGTTTGTTCGCCTTTGTTAGTGATCTTTGGCGGCGCAGTAAGTGAATATATGATTGCTGCTGCTACGCAATTGCATGATATTACCGGTGGTATCAATACGGTACTTGGAGGGGGCTTATAATGCGTTTAGAATCACGTTTTCGTTGGTTACCAACACCTTTTCGCAGTGCATTATTGTTTGTCGTATGGCTGCTACTTAATAACAGCGTATCGGCAGGTCATATAGTGTTGGCTGTGATATTCGCTATTTTAATTCCTTTAGTCAGTTTTCCATTTCGCGAACCACAACCGCTTATTATTAAGCCCGGTTTAGCGCTAAAGCAGTTAATCATCGTGATGTACGACATTATTACCGCCAATATGCAAGTCGCATTGCTTATTCTTGGGCCAGTTAAAAAACTGCGTCCCGCGTTTGTAAAAGTACCAATAGAGCTCAGTCATGCTATGCCTATCACTATTTTGGCAAGCACAGTATCGCTCACACCGGGCACCGTAAGTGCAGAGGTATATCCGATACCTGAATCTCTCGCTGAGGGTGAGCAACCAACGCAGCGTTATTTGCTTATTCATGTATTAGATTTAGATGACGAACAAGCATTGATCGACACCATTAAACAACGTTACGAAGCACCTCTTAAGGAGATATTTCAATGTTAGAAACGGTCTTTTTAATTGTTTTTGCAATGATTGGTTTATCGTTACTGCTTAACTTATGGCGTTTGGTGGTAGGCCCTTCTGTACCTGACCGCATTTTAGCGCTAGATACTATGTATATTAATACCATAGCGTTAATTATTTTATACGGTATGAGTATGGGCACAGGGTTGTATTTTGAAGCTGCACTGTTAATCGCGATGCTTGGCTTTGTAAGTACAGTAGCGGTATGTAAGTACTTGTTACGTGGCGACATCATCGAATAAAGGGTAATAACATGATCAGTGAATGGATAGTTTCTATATTATTATTAATCGGTGGTGCATTTATATTAATAGGCTCGATAGGCCTTATCAAAATGCCGGACTTTTTTATGCGTCTGCATGGTCCTACAAAAGCTACAACCCTTGGCATGGCTGGAATGCTAATCGCCGCGATGATATTTTTTAGCAACACGCAAGATGGCGTTAGTGTCAAAGAATTATTGATCTCAATTTTCTTATTGATCACCGCACCGATCAGCGGTTACATGCTAATAAAATCAGCAATACACCATAAACTAAAAGCCAAAGACGGCACCAAAGGTTTGGATAACATCGAAGACGATTAATTTTTTGAAGATTGAAGATTGAAGATTGAAGATTAATATCAGCCCGTTAAGTTACTTTAACGGGCTTTTTATTAACGGTTTTTATTTGTACACTCAAACCTATCATCAACTGCCATCACTTATAAATGCTAAAACATAAAAAACTTATTATCGCGTGCTTGCTGATATTATTGCCGTTGCTAGATAGTTTATTTATACCAACGGCTTTTGGGCTGCAATGGCATAATGCAAAAAGCATGTATTTACTCAGTGCTTATATGATGCCGATTAAATTAATATTGGTGACTATCGGTGGCTTTTTATTAGCAAGCCACGGTCATCCCCATCATGACGAGCCCCGAGTTTGGTATGCTAAATTATTTGATATCAGCTTTTTTATATTGGCAGGGATCCAATTTATTGTCCTAGCAATCATTAGTGCATTGTATCTAGTGGTTGGCACTCAAGCCGACGACTACCGGCAACAGGGGAATATTAGTGTGTATACCTCGGATGTTGGCGCGTTTGGCAAAGCAACGCATTATTTTTCTTATCAATGCACTGATAAAAATGGCTTTTATACTTTAACACCGATAGCCACCCTCGATTGGTTAGGGTCGTTCACATTTAGTGAAAAAGCGAATACCTTAATCATCAAGCATGACGATCACAGTGGTAAAGGCGAACAAATTAAACCAATAGATATCAGTGGATTTGGCTGTAATGTGTTAAGTTTTAAACGGTAAGCTTTAAGTTGCTCTGAGCTAAATTTAATATCAGCATGATAAATTTATATTATTTGCGTTTGTAGGTTTACTGTACGAGGTTAATAAGCGAATGATTGTATTTTAGATACTAAAGGAAGCTTTTTATATGGCTAAAAAAGAGTTGATCGACCAAGATGGACAAGTCGACTTTGGTATTTTTCCAGATGGAGTAGATGACATCAATTACTTGGATTTTGACCTGCGTAGTACTATGGGTAAATCCAGAAGTACGCTTTTTAAAAAGTTAAGCTTTAATCAATTTCAATTTATTAGTTTGAGTTGCGAGCAGTTAATTATTGGTTTAGCGATCGTTGATTTAAAAATTGCGAGTCACTGTTTTGTATATGTATACGACCCACAAACGACAGAATTCGATGAAGTCAGTTTTATCAGCTTACTGGCTTTAAATACGTGTATTGATAGCACACCAAACACCGGGCAAGCGACTTTTCGAAAAGGGCGTAACAGCGTAACTATTAATACAACCGCTAAGCCGCAAATACGCTCGGTAGAGGTAAATTTAAAGTCCGGGCTGAAAATTAGTGCCTGTATTGATGAATCGATAAATTATAACCCGCTTGCGGTGTGTGTTCGTGCCGGTTTTACAGGCTTTCATTTTACCCAAAAAACTGCCGCATTACCCTGTACTGGAACACTTCAGTGGCGTGGTAACAAATATGTATTTGAAGAGCTTAAAATACTGGCAAGTGTTGATTGGAGCGCGGGTTTCATGCGTCGCGAAACCTTTTGGAACTGGGGGAGTTTAGCCTGCACATTAGCTGATGGCCGCCGCTTAGGTTTAAATTTAAGTGCGGGGGTTATTGAAACAGGTTTTACCGAAAACGCCTTGTGGCTCGATGGCACGCTTTATAAAATTGATATGGTCGATTTTCAATTTGAGCGCTATGGTAATGCTAAAGCAACGAGTAAATGGCGGCTGCGTTCAAACGACGGTATCATCAATTTATACTTCGAACCAATAGGTAAACGCCAAGATAAAACCAACTTAATTATTATCGCGACTAACTTCACTCAACACTTCGGCCGTTACTATGGTGAAATAACTCTTGCAGACGAAGTTATCACACTTAACGGCGAATGGGGATTTACCGAAGACCACTATGCGAAGTGGTAAAGAGTACTTAATACCAATCGACTTAAATATTTAACCACCCTAGCGAGCTAAATAAAGCGCTAACTGCGTTATAATTTTTTCAAGTAGAACAACTGCATGTCAAAATTTATGCCTTGTTATCACTGCATTTATCTGTAGTTATAAATGGTCAGTAACTTTACACGATTGGTATAACCTGACTATCGTTTAAAAATGAACTTAACATCTATCCCAAGATCAGCTCGTTGCCGCGCCACTAAATTCAATCGATTTGTTCAACGACTATAGTGCTTAATGCACTGTGTGATAAACCAAATCGAATCTTGTATTAGGTAAACACCGACAGCACCCAACGTGAGTAAAGTCGCGGCAGCTTGCAACAGCAAATGCTGCGACACATGCTTCGCCAGCAAGCCGTTGTTAAGGTAACTCCCCAGCAGTGAGCCAAGTCCCAAAAAAATCTCACTATAACCAAATTGCTCAGGCGTGAACCCCAGCGCTGCGAATTAAATCCGCCCAGTTGGTAATAAGAAAAAAGGGAAATGTTGTAAAGTGCCACCAACAATTACCACTGACATTTTTTAACTAACTCAAACCAAGAACGAGTAAACTTTTTAGGGGGGATTTTCTTTGGTGGTACGATAGGGACTTCGAGCTTTTTAGCAAAGTAACGGTGTACAAAGGTTTTCATTTGATCGCTTTCTAATTGCTCGTAAGCTATTTGCAATTGTGCTACGTCCTTTCGGCTAACATAATTTCCTTTAAGTTTTTTAAAACGCATTTCCAGCCACAGTAATAAAGCTTGTTTAGCCTCATTGGGAAAGGCATGGGTTAAAGTGGATGTGGGTCCGTATAATCTTTCAAAGTTTATTGTTTGATCTTGGATCAAAAATACCATTAACAGATTTAATCCTGCAGAAATTTGTCCCGCTCGCTTGTCAATAATTTGATAACGGCTTAAGGCACTACGAAAATAATGTTCAGCTTCTGGGATTTTATTCTCATCAAGTGCCAAATAGCCTAAGTTACTTTCTATCATGGCGACAACGTTAGGGAGGTTTAAACGCACCGTGAAATTATAGCTTTCGGCATATAGGTTACGCGCTTCGTCATTGTTATTTTGCCATAGCGACCAGTGCCATACTGTTGGTAAGCGTCAAGCGTTGACGATCATTTTCAGCGTATTTATAACCACATTGAAAACTTAGTTGGGCATCGTCTAAATACTCTGCATAGCGTAGCCAAATACCTAACGCACTCATAATAGACGTTATTCTCTTTTTGAAATAAGGGGCTTGCTGCTGACTAAATATCGCATCTACAGACTGATGAAGGCGGTCAAATTGGCTGGTCGGAACGGCTGCTCGGGCGTTAATAAGATGCCAACGAATAAATAACTCAGGTAAAACTTTATCGATATCGTCAAGATTTTCAAGAATAATAATAGATTGCGCTGGGTTGACCACAAGGTAGTCTTCAGCTTCGTTTAACTTATTTTCAAAAGTGCTTAGTTCAGTAGCAAAAGCTTGCTGAAAACCAAGTAACAGGAACCAATATATAACGAAAAGCCGTAACAACTTGATCTCAATTACTTAATGATGTAATTGATAATTATAGTTGCCGCAGTCATACAAATCAAAGCTAATAAACCAGAATAACTTCTTAGCTATCAAGTATGTTGTATTTAAAGGTGATATTTATCATAAAAGAGAAAATAACACAGATAGAAAAAGCCCTAGATCTATATAGATTTAGGGCTTTCATTTATTTATTGTTAATGTCAATCAGCTTATCGGTTAGAACTTTTCAGCTCTCTATTATTCGTCTATCGATCTCAATAATGCATTAATCCCTACTTTTTCGCGGGTTTGCTGATCTACTTTTTTCACGATAATTGCAGCGTACAAGCTGTGAGTACCGTCTTTTGATGGCAGTGCGCCTGGAACAACCACAGCACCTGCTGGTACGCGGCCGTAGTGGATCTCGCCAGTTTCGCGGTCGTAAATGCGAGTACTTTGGCTGATGTAAACACCCATTGAAATAACAGCGCCTTCTTCAACGATCACGCCTTCTACAATTTCAGAGCGTGCACCAATAAAACAGTTATCTTCAATGATAGTAGGATTGGCTTGTAATGGCTCTAAAACGCCACCTATGCCAACACCTCCTGACAAGTGTACGTTCTTACCAATTTGTGCACACGAGCCTACAGTGGCCCATGTATCAACCATAGTGCCATCATCAACGTAAGCACCAATGTTTACATATGATGGCATCAATACTACATTTTTACCGACAAAGCTGCCTTTACGGGCAACAGCGTTTGGTACAACGCGCATGCCACCTTGCTGAAATTGCTCCGGTGTATAGTCGCTAAATTTAAGTGGTACTTTGTCATAAAACTGGTTTACGCCGTCGTTCATTGGTTGATTGTCACGAATACGAAACGACAGTAACACGGCTTTTTTTAGCCATTGATGGACAACCCACTCACCACTGATTTTTTCAGCAACGCGTGCGGCACCACTATCAAGTAGCTCAAGTACATCGATTATGGCTTGTTTTACATCACTAGGTACTGTGCTCGGGCTGATGCTATCACGGTTATCCCAGGCGTTTTCAATGGTGGTTTTTAAATCTGACATAAGATCCTCTTATTCGGTTTCTGCGTTGAGTTTTTTACGCAATGCTTGATGAATTTTTGCTTGTTCTTCGTCGGTAAGAGCTTGGTATTCGTTATTCGATACCACGAAGAAATCTTCTGCACGTTCACCTACGGTGGTGATCCGCGCGGCGTGTATATGTAATAAATGGGCTTGAAACACTTCGGCAATTTTGGTTAATAAGCCAGGAATATCTACCGCTTGAATTTCGATTAAGCTGCGGTCTTTACGCGGGTGAGGGCGCAGGATAATTTTTGGTTTAATATTAAAATCTTTAAAGCGTTGTGAGCGATTCTTTTTAAAGCGAATTTTCTTTTTCGGATCAGCAAGCGCTTGATCAAGGCCGCGTTTGATTGACTGCGCTTGAGCGCTGGCAATCGGGTCGCCACTGACTTCAAGTACTACAAAGCTAAACAGCACATAGCCGTCGCGAGTGGTGAGCACTTGAGCATGTTGAATTTGCGCTTTTTTAGAGCCGATCACACTTACTAAACGGGCAAATAAACCGCCGGAGTAGGGGCTATAAACAAAAATCTGTGTACCGCCGTGCATGGCTGTATTTGATACCGCAACACTGGGTTGGCTTAAATCAACGCAGTTTAGTAAATGTTCGGTGTGCCATGATAGTTGTTGTTCACTAAAGGCCGTAAAGTAATTTGCTTTAAAACGGCTCCAAATTAAATCAATCTGATTTTCATCATAGCCATTGTTGATTAACCGTTGTTTGGCTTGATGCTTTTTATCGCGAATTTGGTCGCGCTGATCCATAGGATTTTCAAGGCCTAACCGTAACGCCCTTTGAGTATGCAGGTAAAGCTCACGCAACAAGGTGTTTTTCCAATCATTCCACAAGTTGTCGTTAGTGGCGCGAATATCTGCGACGGTTAAGCAGTATAGGTAATCAAGTTGTCGTTCGGTTTTAACTCGAGTAGCAAAGTCTTTGATCACATCTGGGTCATTAATATCTTTGCGCTGTGCAGTTACAGACATAAGTAAATGGTTACTAACTAGCCAAGCAATCAATTTGCCATCGGAAGTTGAAAAACGATGTAATTTGGCAAAAGCAATGGCATCAACAGCACCGAGTTCTGAGTGATCGCCGCCACGGCCTTTGGCAATGTCATGGAAGATGCCTGCTAAATACAGTAGCTCGGGCTTGTCCATGCGGGTGACTATTTCACAACAAATAGGAAACTCACTGACGTTTGCTTTATCAAAATATTGATAAATGTTATTGATCAACTTATGAGTATGTTCATCCACAGTATAAGCGTGAAATAAGTCAAATTGCATCTGTCCAAAAATGTTTCGCCACTGGGGTAAATAAGCGGCAAGCATGCCGTGCTTGTGCATTAAAGTAAATGCACGGCCCATGCCGTTAGGGTGTTTAATTAGCCGTAAAAAGGCTTCACGACAGGCGGCATAATCTTGCAAATCTCCTAACAGACGACGGCGCACTTGGCGGATGGTACGGATAGTACTTGGGTAAATATGGGTAATTTCAGGGTTATCGGCAATGTGTTCGAACAATACAAATAGTTGATCACGGCGAAAGAACACGGACGGATTTTTTACCCTAATTTGATGGCCAACACGTTCGAAATTACGATCGAGTTCAACCACTGCTTGTTCGTTACTTTCCGGTAAAATGCTTTGTTCAAAATATGATAACAACATTTGATTTAGCTCACGGACCCGGCTCATGATCCTAAATAATCGCTTCATCATCCGCTCAACTGAGGCTTTACCATCGCTACCAAAGCCAAGTAAATCAGCAGCCAGTGGTTGATGATCAAATAACAACCGGTTCTCAGAGCGTCCAGCCGCTAAATGCAGCGCAAAACGGATATTCCAGAGATTTTCTAAACACTCCAACAGCTCTTGGTATTCTTCATGAGTGAGATAGCCGTGGCTAATAAGCTCTTGTAAGGTTTCGGCTCTAAAATGTTTTTTAGCAACCCAAATGATGGTTTGCAGATCTCGCAGGCCACCGGGATTTTCTTTGATATTTGGTTCGAGGTTGTATGCTGTACCGTGACATTTTTTATGACGCAGTTGTTGCTCATGTACTTTTGCTAAAAAGAATTCGTCAGAGTGCCATACAGGCGTATCAAGAATATGCTCTTTGAGTTTTTCATATTCAATGTGATTACCGAACAGTAGTCGACTTTCAAGCAAGCTAGTGGCAAAAGTTACGTCGGCACGTTTTTGCTCAATCGCTTGCTCAATGGTACGCACACTGTGGCCAATTTCTAAATTAAGATCCCATAGCATGGTCACAAATTGGCCGATTTTTTCACACACTGCATCACTAGGTTGCTCAGTAACTAGCAGTAAAAAATCGATATCTGAATAGGGGTGCAGCTCACCGCGGCCGTAACCGCCAACGGCGATCAAGGCTAAATCTGGCTCATGGGCTAAATCATAAACATGAAACAGTTTAATCAGTAAGCGGTCGATAAACTCAGCCCGGGCATTAATCAAATTACCGACTGGCTGTTTTGAAAACTCGTTTTGTAACCATTTATAAAAATAATTAGAACAATCGCGATAATCGGTTAATTGCTCAGCATCGCTGAGCAATTTTTTAACTTTATTGGGTAATGCCACGTGGGCTGGCTCCTTAGCACACTAATTTCACCCTAAGTCGGGTGAGTCAGTATTTAATGTTCAATGATCCGGTCAATCGTATCATCTGATCGAAGCGTTAAAATTTCAACACCATTTTCAGTTACTAATAAAGTGTGTTCCCACTGCGCAGACAAGCTACGGTCTTTAGTAACCACAGTCCAGTCATCTTTTAGTAGTTTACACTGGCGTTTACCCGCGTTAACCATTGGCTCAATAGTCAAACACATACCTGCTTTTAGGGCTTCGCCAGTACCAGCGCGGCCATAATGCATTATTTGTGGTTCTTCATGAAACTCTGCACCAATACCATGGCCGCAATATTCACGAACAATTGAGTAGTTAAAGCTCTCTGCATATTTTTGAATCGCTTCGCCGATATCACCTAAACGCACGCCTGGTTTAACCATTTTTATAGCTAAATAAAGGCTTTCTTGCGTTACTTCAGCAAGACGCTTGCCTTGGATGTTTGGCGTGCCAACATGAAACATTTTTGATGTGTCGCCGTGGTAGCCATCTTTGATAACCGTGATATCGATATTGACACTGTCGCCATCTTTTAATGCTTTGTCGTTAGGAATACCATGGCAAATTACATGGTTTACTGAGGTGCAAATTGATTTAGGAAAACCATGGTAATTTAGTGGGGCAGGAATTGCCTTTTGCACATCGACAATATAATTATGACAAATTGTATTTAGTTCATCAGTGGTTACACCGGGAACTACATGTGACTCTATCATTTCCAGGACATCTGCCGCTAAGCGCCCGGCTACACGCATTTTCTCTATTTCTTCAGGGGTCTTGATCACAGCACTCATGGAGGCTCCATTGTCGAGTTTTACACATTTATCGTCGCACAAATTTTGCACGCGACGTTGAATATTTGTTTTTAATATGGTATAAAGCGCGCCGTCTTTTTACAAATAAATTCTTAAATGATTTTTTGTATTTAAGGCAAACACAATTTTATTTTAACACACACACGTATCGTCACATACACTTGGGTGCATTTCAGTTTCATTTAACTGCGGTGTTGGTGCTATGGGGTATGTGGAGGCCTAACCCTAAACTAAACAGAGGAAATACAAAATGGCAAACGTTTCAATGCGCGACATGCTTCAAGCTGGTGTTCACTTCGGTCACCAAGCACGTTACTGGAATCCTAAGATGAAGCCTTTCATCTTCGGCGCACGTAACCGTGTTCATATCATCAACCTTGAGCAAACTGTTCCAATGTTCAACAACGCACTTAAGTTTTTAACTGGTGCTGCGTCAAACAAAGGTAAAGTTCTTTTCGTTGGTACTAAGCGCGCAGCAAGCGAGTCGGTTAAAGAAGCCGCTATCGCTAGTGATCAGTATTACGTAAATCACCGTTGGTTAGGTGGTATGTTGACTAACTGGAAAACAGTTCGTCAATCAATCAAGCGTCTTAAAGACCTTGAGATCCAAAGCCAAGACGGTACTTTCGAGAAGTTAACTAAGAAAGAAACGTTAATGCTTAACCGCGAAATGGAAAAGCTTGAAAAGAGCCTTGGCGGTATCAAAAACATGGGTGGTCTTCCTGACGCACTTTTCGTTATCGATGCAGACCACGAGCACATCGCTATCCGTGAAGCTAACAACCTAGGTATTCCAGTTGTTGCGATCGTTGATACTAACTCTAACCCAGACGGTGTTGATTTCATCGTACCTGGTAATGATGATGCTATCCGTGCAATCAACCTTTACACAGGCGCAGTTGCAGCAGCAATTACTGAAGGCCGTGAGAGCAATATCGTTGCTCAAGCTGAGAAAGACGACTTCGTAGAAGCTGAGTAATTAGCTGTCATCAAGTCTTCATCTAATTTTAGATGAAGACTTGCTATTCTTGTAGAGCGGGTAACCCGCTTATCTAAACCTGAATTCAGATTTGAGGATTTACTAATGGCTGTAACTACTGCCCTAGTTAAAGAATTACGCGAGCGTACCGGCGCTGGCATGATGGATTGTAAAAAAGCGTTAACTGAAACTGATGGCGACATCGAGTTAGCGATTGAAAATATGCGTAAAAGTGGCGCTGCAAAAGCTGCTAAAAAAGCAGGTAACATTGCTGCTGAAGGTACTATCATCATCAAGCAAAACGCAGGTGTTGCAGTACTAGTTGAAGTTAACTGTCAAACTGACTTCGTAGCAAAAGACGTAAGTTTCTTAGCATTTGCTAATAAAGTTGCTGATGCTGCTATTGCAGAAACGATTTCTATCGAAGACTTACAAGCTAAGTTCGAAGAAGATCGTGTTGAACTAGTTACTAAAATTGGTGAAAACATCAATGTACGTCGTCTACAGTACATCGCTGGCGAAACGCTAGTTGAGTACCGTCACGGTGAGCGTATTGGTGTTGTTGTTGCAGGTGTTGCTGATGAAGAAACACTTAAGCACATCGCAATGCACGTTGCTGCTTCAAACCCAGAGTACCTAACACCTGAAGATGTACCTGCTGACGTTGTTGAAAAAGAAAAGCAAGTACAAATCGAAATCGCGATGAACGAAGGCAAGCCTGCTGAAATCGCTGAGAAGATGGTTGTTGGTCGCATGAAAAAATTCACTGGTGAGGTTTCTCTTACTGGTCAAGCTTTCATCATGGAACCTAAAAAATCTGTTGGCGAAATTCTTAAAGAGAAAAACGCAACAGTTACTGGCTTCGTACGTGTAGAAGTTGGTGAAGGTATCGAGAAGAAAACTGAAGATTTTGCTGCTGAAGTTGCTGCACAGATTGCTGCTGCTAAAGGTCAATAAAATCGATTTCCTTTGACGAAAAAGTGAGTTAGATGAAATTATTCTGTTATTTGCTTTTGCGTCATCGCTGAAAATTCTTTAAAATAACCGCGCTCTTTATGTGAAAATCATAAGCGCGGTTATTTTTTATCCTTTTTTTATAAAGTTGGCCCAAATACTATGACAATCAATCGTAAACCTATTTTTAGACGCGTTCTTCTCAAATTAAGCGGTGAAGCACTGATGGGAGACGAAGGCTTCGGCATCGACCCAAAAGTATTAGACCGTATGGCGCAAGAAATCAAAGAGCTTGTAGAACTCGACGTAGAAGTGGGTTTAGTTATCGGTGGCGGTAACTTTTTACGTGGCGGCTCACTTGCTGAAGCAGGTATGAATCGCGTAGTTGGCGATCATATGGGGATGCTAGCAACTGTCATGAATGGCCTTGCAATGCGTGATGCGTTGCACCGTGCATTTGTAAATTGTCGTTTAATGTCAGCTATCCCACTTAACGGTGTGTGTGATGCATACAACTGGGCTGAGGCAATTAGCTTATTAAAAACGGGCCGTGTAGTTATTTTTGCAGCCGGTACTGGTAACCCATTCTTTACAACGGATTCGGCCGCGTGTTTACGTGGTATTGAAATTGAAGCCGATACCGTGATTAAAGCCACCAAGGTTGACGGTGTTTACAGTGATGATCCGGTAAAAAATCCAGAGGCGACACTTTACCGTCACTTGAGCTACAATGAAATCATTGAAAAAGAATTAAAAGTAATGGATCTTGCGGCATTCACTCTTGCGCGTGATCACAAGATGCCGTTGAGCGTATTTAATATGAATAAATCAGGCGCTTTAAAGCGTGTAATTATGGGCGAAGAAGAAGGCACTCTTATCTCTTCACAAGCCTCAGATGAAGTTATTAACTAGATTAGGATTGAACCGTGATAAACGATATTCAAAAAGATGCTGCAGAACGTATGCAGAAAAGTGTAACGGCACTTAGCAGTCAACTATCTAAAATCCGTACTGGCCGTGCTCATCCGGCAATATTAGATGGCATTATGGTGCCATACTACGGCGCACCAACGCCATTGAACCAAGTTGCCAATGTAACGATTGAAGATTCACGTACACTTGCGTTAAGTGTATTTGATAAATCGCTTGCACAAGCGGTAGAGAAAGCAATCATGGCATCTGACTTAGGTTTAAACCCAATGTCAGCGGGTTCTGTGATCCGTGTACCACTTCCTCCGCTAACTGAGGAGCGTCGTAAAAATTTAATTAAAATCGTTCGTGGTGAAGTTGAAAGTGGCCGTGTTGCAATCCGTAATATTCGTCGTGATGCTAACGGTGACGTTAAAAACTTATTGAAAGATAAAGATATTTCTGAAGATGAAGCGCGTCAATCTGATGATGCAATTCAAAAGCTTACGGACAAATTCATTAAAGAGATGGACACTCAATTAGCGGCGAAAGAAGCCGAGTTGATGGAAATCTAAGCTAGTAAATTTATTAGTTTTGAAACGCCGTCTGGGGTATACTAGGCGGCGTTTTTTTATGGAATACTCGATATTTATGGTTCTTAACGCTGATAAAATTTCCCAGCAATGTTTACCCAAGCATGTCGCTATAATCATGGATGGCAATGGTCGTTGGGCACAAGCCAAGAATAGGCCACGTGTGTACGGTCATAAAAAAGGCGTGGATGCGGTTCGTCAGTCTGTGCAGTTTTGTACTAAATTAGGAATAGAGTCATTGACTCTATTCGCTTTTAGTAGTGAAAACTGGCATCGCCCCGAAGATGAAGTCAGTACCTTGATGGAGCTGTTTTTGTTTGTGCTGAGTAAGGAAGTTAAAAAGCTACACAAAAATAATGTTAAGTTAACCATTATTGGTGACTTATCTCGTTTTTCAGATACTTTGCGCAGCAAGGTTGATGCAGCACATGAATTAACGGCTAATAATACAGGTTTGCAACTGAATGTAGCGGCAAATTATGGTGGTCGATGGGATATAACAAATGCTGCAAAGCAATTAGGTAAGCTGATTGCTGCAGGGACGTTAAACCCTGATGATATTACAGAGCACGATTTAGCCGCCCATATGAGTATGCAAGATCAGGCTGAACCTGACTTGTTGATCCGTACTGGTGGCGATTTACGCATAAGCAACTTTTTATTATGGCAAGCTGCTTATGCTGAACTTTACTTTACCGATACGCTTTGGCCTGACTTCAATGAAGCAGCTTTTGCTGATGCTATCGCTTGTTACGTTGCCAGAGAGCGACGGTTTGGTTGTACTGGCGAACAAATAAAACAATTACTCGCTGAAACCTAATTAAAAAGGGTAACACTTTGCTAAAACAACGAATTTTAACCTCTTTAGTGCTAGCGCCTTTGGCACTGGTGTTGGTTTTTTATACACCTCTTACATTGTTTAGTTACATCGCTGGCGCGATTGTTTTATTAGGCGCGTGGGAATGGTCGGCATTTATGGGGTTATGCGATAAAGTTAAACGTTTTTCGTTTGTGACGTTTATTGGCTTGTTACTGGTACTGCTTAATTGGCATTGGCCAATTGATGGACTGTGGGTCGACGGCCAGCTCGTAGGAGACGCAAATTATATATTCACACTGTCATTTTCGTGGTGGATTGTAGCCACCTACCTAGTGTGGCGCTACCCAGCAATGGCGAAAGCATGGAACGAAGGAGTGGTTATGCGCGCTATTGCCGGTATTCTCACCTTAGTACCGCTGTGGCTTGCGCTTAATACACTGCGCAGTGCTAACTATGAGCAATCAACGCACTTTGGTTCGATGCTTATTTTAGTGGTACTGGGGATCGTATGGAGTGCTGACATTGGTGCATACTTTACGGGTAAAAACTTTGGCAAGCATAAGTTAATGCCAAAAGTGAGCCCTAATAAAACCATTGAAGGTTTAGCTGGTGGCTTAGTTGCTGCGGTAATTTTTGTTTTAGCGTTTTGTCATTTTACCAATGTAGATATGTCTGTTTGGCCAATTTACGCGATTATGACTGTATTCATCGCGTTATTCTCAGCTATTGGCGACTTACTCGAAAGTATGTTTAAACGCGAAGCTGGTCTTAAAGATAGTGGCTCATGTTTGCCTGGCCATGGGGGGATTTTAGATCGCCTTGACAGCCTAACTGCTGCAGCCCCCATTTTTGTGTTGTGCTATGCATGGACACTTAGTTTATGAGTTGTAGACAACAACTCGTCATTCTCGGCGCGACAGGTTCCATTGGTTTAAGTACCTTAGATGTTGTTGCGCGTAATCAAGAACAGTTTGCTGTATTTGCACTTGCGGCAGGTAATAATAGTGAATTGATGGCGCAATTGTGTATTGCTCATCAACCACGCTTTGCAGTGATGGCAGATGACAGCGCTGCAGCTAAGTTAAGCCAACACTTATCGGGCAGTGGCTGTAAAACAGTGATCCGCAGTGGCATTGCCGCCATGAGTGAACTGGCCGCTCACCCAGACGTTGACGCGGTAATGTCGGCGATTGTTGGTGCAGCAGGGCTCATACCTACACTCAGTGCGGTAGAAGCAGGTAAAAAAGTATTACTGGCGAATAAAGAATCTTTAGTCATGTCAGGTCAGTTGTTTATTGATAAAGTAAAACAGCATAAAGCCACTTTACTACCGATTGACAGTGAACATAATGCCATATTCCAGTGCCTGCCAAGTGCACTGCAAGGCTCTAAAACTAATGCACAGTTACATGAGCATGGGGTAAGTAAAATTTTACTTACCGGTTCTGGTGGGCCTTTTTTAACGTGTGATATTGCCTCTTTAAAAGACGTTACTGTGGCACAAGCCGTGGCGCATCCAAATTGGTCTATGGGACAGAAGATATCTGTTGATTCAGCCACTATGATGAATAAAGGCCTTGAGTTTATTGAGGCTAAATGGCTATTTAACTGCCAGGCAAACGATATTGAAGTGGTCATTCACCCGCAAAGTATTATTCATTCAATGGTGCAATACCAAGATGGCTCGGTGCTAGCACAAATGGGGAATCCAGATATGCGTACACCGATTGCTCATGCTTTAGCATACCCACAGCGTATTGATGCTGGAGTAACACCACTGGATTTTTCACAGCTTGCTGATTTTACCTTTACGAAACCAGATTTTGCCCGCTATCCCAATTTACAATTAGCTATTGCTGCGTGTAATACTGGACAAGGTGCTACAACGACAGTTAATGCTGCCAATGAAATTGCTGTGCAGGCATTTTTACAAGGGCAGATAGGCTTTACTGATATATACCGCATTAATGCACAAACATTAGACACAACGGTTGATGTAAACGTACACACGCTCGATGAAATTCTTGAATGTGACCGTTTAGCTCGACTTCAAGCGACGCAACTCATTGCAAAGGTAGTACGCTAATATGTTCGATTTTCTGTGGAATTTAGGTTCTTTTATTCTAGCGCTGGGAATTTTAGTAACAGTGCATGAATATGGCCATTTTTGGGTTGCCCGCAAAGCGGGTGTGAAGGTATTAAGGTTTTCTATTGGCTTTGGTAAACCGCTAATAAAATGGCACGATAAACACGACACTGAATATGTTATTGCAGCAATTCCTTTAGGCGGCTACGTGAAAATGCTTGATGAACGTGTTGATGAGGTGCCTGCTGACCAACGCCACTTATCATTCAATGCCAAGTCAGTACAAGCGCGTATCGCGATTGTAGCGGCAGGGCCGCTGGCTAACTTTATATTTGCTATCTTTGCTTTAGCTGCGATGTACATGGTTGGAGTTCAATCGGTGAAGCCGGTGGTCGGCTCAGTAAATGAGGGTAGCCGCGCTGAGCAGGCCGGTATTATGCCTAGTCAACAAATTGTAAAAATTGGCGATGCTAATATTGCGACTTGGCAAGATGCTACGTTTGCATTAATGGCCAGCCTAGGTGATAAAAGTGTTGCTGTTACCGTGCGTGACGAGCAATTTCAAGAACAGGTTAAAATGCTTGATATTGATGGTTGGAAACTTGATCAACAAGATGTGCCACCATTAGCTTCATTAGGTATTGTGCCGTTTCGTCCGCAGGCTACTTTAACCGTTGCTACAATTTCGCCAAACTCTGCTGCAGCAGACGCTAATTTACAAGCAGGCGATGAAATTATCGCCGTAAATGGTGAAACAATAACCAGTTGGACGCAGTTAGTTAATGTTATTCAGCAATCCGCTAACAAATCATTACAATTTAGTGTAAAAAGACAAGATAGTATAGAACTGCTAAATGTTACCCCGAAAGGACAACGTAATAGTGATGGCTTGCTACAAGGCTTTTTAGGTGTAGCACCGGTGGTTGAAAAATGGCCAGATGGTTACATTGAAACTAGACATTATGGCCCACTCGATAGTATGGTGCTGGGCGTAACTGAAACATGGCGCTTGATCAGCCTAAGTTTTGATATGATTGGTAACTTAATTACTGGTCAAGTATCAGTGAAGAATTTAAGTGGTCCAGTTGGTATTGCTGTAGGGGCGGGAACTAGCGTAAGCTATGGCTTAGTGGCGTTTTTAGGCTTCTTAGCATTGATAAGTGTAAACTTGGGCGTATTTAATTTATTGCCCTTACCAGTGCTTGATGGTGGGCACTTAATGTATTACATAATTGAACTTTTTCGTAAAAAGCCGGTCTCTGAAAAGACACAAGAATTTGGTTTTAAAGTGGGTGCCTTGCTACTCATTTTTCTTACATGTTTCGCTTTGTTCAATGATGTATCGCGATTGTAAGCAATTGCGACAGTCTCGAATTAAAACACGATTGTAAAACACCGCTAAAGTATAATTTTAAGGTGTTGAGCGGTAATACCGTTGTAAAGGATAAAGATAATAAAATGGCTATAAAAAAACATTTGGCAGTAACAAGTTTATTAGGTGCTAGCTTTGCAGCCCTAGGCCAAAACTCCTTTATTGTTGACGATTTAAAAGTTGAAGGTTTGCAGCGCGTAGCGTTGGGAGCAGCATTAACACATATTCCTATTAACGTGGGTGATAGTGTTGATGACTATACAATTTCAAAAACGATTAAGTCTTTGTATAACTCAGGTCACTTCGACAATATCAAGGCACTACGTGATGGCAATAATGTTATTTTTAGAGTAACAGAGCGCCCAACAATTAGTGTTATTGAGTTTGAAGGTAATAAAGACATTAAAGACGAGCAGCTTAATCAGTCGCTTGATCAGCAAGATATTCGCCAAGGTGAACCACTGGATAAAACTGTGGTTGATAACATCGAGAAAGGCTTAATAGAGTTTTTCCACAGTATTGGTAAATACAACGCTAAAATTGATGTCAGTATCACTAAGTTACCGCGTAACCGCGTTAAGCTAAAACTTAAGTTTGATGAAGGTGATGCCGCATCTATCCGTCAGATCAACTTAGTTGGTAACGAATTGTTTAGTGATGAAGACTTGTTAGCACTTGCTGAGTCACAACAAGATTTACCTTGGTGGCAGTTTATGGGCAGCGATCGCTACCAGAAACAAACCATTGAAGGCGATCTCGAGAAAATTCGTAGTTATTATTTAGACCGTGGTTACTTACGTTTTAATATTGACTCAACACAAGTATCAGTAAGTCCTGAACGTGAATCTGTGTATGTAACAGCTAACATCACCGAAGGCGTTAAATACAAAGTGAAAGGCTTTGACTTCATTGGTGATCTACTTGGCCGTGAAGAACTGATCAAAAGTGTTATTCCACTGCGTGCCGGTGAACTTTATAATGGCTCAGTGGTTACCTCATCTGAAGAATTTATCAAAAGTTATTTAGCGCGTTTCGGTTATGCGAATGCGGAAGTTCGCACCATTCCTGAAATTGATGACGAAACCAAAGAAGTTCAGTTAACACTCTCAGTTAATCCTGGTCAGCGTGTTTATGTGCGTCGTATTATTGTTGGTGGTAACCAAAATACCGCAGATGAAGTATTACGTCGTGAAATGACCCAGCTGGAAGGCGCATGGTTATCGAATCAGAACCTTGAGCGTTCAAAGCTACAAATTCAACGTCTTCCTTACATGGAAAGTGTTGATTTTAATGTTGTGCCAGTCCCTGGTATAGATGACCAAGTTGATGTCGATTTTACCGTTAAAGAGCAATCAGCTGGTAGCTTTAACGCAGGTCTTGCTTATGGTTCTTACTTAGGTCTGCAATTTAATATCGGTGTGACTGAATCTAACTTCTTAGGTACGGGTAACCAGATTGGCTTTAACATCAATACTTCGCGTGGTTCAGAACGTGTTAGTTTATCGTATACCGACCCTTACTTCACCCCAGATGGTGTGTCGCAAGGCAGTAGTATTTTCTACAGTAATTACGATGCAAGTAAGTTTAGCCTCATCGATTACAAATCAAAAAGCTACGGCATTGGTACAAATATAGGCTTCCCAATTGATGCGGTAAACCGTATCAACTTTGGTGTACGTTGGATCCAAGAAGAGTTATCTGAGATTGCTGAATATGAGCAAACGCTTGTTATGCGTGAGACCTTCCTAGACGTGAATAACCCGGATAAAGGATTTGATTTTACTAAGTACGAACTCAGCGTTGGTTGGTCTCGTGTGACAGTAAACCGTGGTTTATTCCCAACGGCAGGTTCGCGTCAAACATTAAACTTAACCGGTACTACGCCAAACTCTGATTTAACTTACTTTAAGGTAAATTACGACTCGCGTTTTTATTGGCCACTTACTAATAACCACCGTTGGGTATTCTCAACGCGTGCTGCATTTGGCTATGGTAACGGTTATGGCACAACCAATGGTTACGATCAAACATTACCATTCCAAGAATATTTCCGTATAACCGAAATGGAATTACGTGGTTTTGACCGTAATACTATTTTGCCGCGTGCAATATCGCGTACACCACAAGTAATTCCAGGCAATTCATTGGCAGATGGTAGTCTAACTGGCAATATAGGCGGCTCGCCAGAGTTTGATGTGTTAACACCGGGAGGACGTATTGGTGGTAATGCCAAAGCGGTTGCAGGCATGGAGTTAATTGTGCCAACCCCATTTTTGGATGAAGATAATACCAGTTCTGTACGTACTAGTTTCTTTGTTGATGCTGCAAACGTATGGGATACTGAATTTAACGTTGACCGTTATAAAAATTTAGGGCCGAATGAACGCGCTAAGCTTGAGGATTATTCAGATCCGCTGCGCTTTAGGGTATCAACCGGTTTATCATTACAGTGGATCTCACCTATGGGTCCAATGTTGATTAGTTTTGCGTATCCATTGCAACAAGAAGAAGATGACGATACGAAGACCATCAGCTTTAACATTAGTAATACATTCTAAAGGAGTTTTTTGTGAAAAAATCATTTAAATCATCGGCAATTGCCATTTTAGCAACACTTATGATGGGTACTTCTGCAAGTGCTTTTGCACATAAAGTTGGTATTGTAGATATGCAAGAAATCTATAAGCAAATCCCACAAATGGCAAAAGTTGAGCAAACACTGCAAGCTGAATTTGCTGAGCGTCGTCAAGAACTTGAAAAGCTACAGGGCGATATCCGCTTTGAAGCAGAAAAATTCAAGCGTGAAAGCACTACAATGAGCCAAGCGCAAAAAGATGCGTTGCGTGAAAAAGTGGAAGGCATGCAAAAAAATCTTGCTGAAAAAGGTCGTCCTTTAGAGCAAGAAATTAAAACTCGTCAAAACCAAGAACTAGCTAAAGTTCAAGGTATTATTATCAAAGCAATCGAAGATATTGCTAAAGATGGTAAGTACGATGAAGTTAAAGTTAAAGATACTACTATCTACTTTAACCCTAAAACGGTCGTTGATTTATCAAGTAAAGTTGTTGATAAAGTAAGTAAGCAATAGAACTGATATATGCATAATTATACGCTTTCGCAGATTGCGGAACTTCTAGGCGCCACGCTTGACGGTGATGGCGCTTGGGAAATCTCAAAAATTGCTACACTTGCAAATGCCCAGTCTGGGCATATTGCATTTTTAGCGAATAAGAAATATCGCTCACAACTTAGTGATACTAAGGCGGGGGCAGTGATCCTATCTGCCGCAGACGCAGAGTATTATCAAGGTAATAAGCTCATAGTGGTTAACCCCTATGTTTGCTACGCGAAATTAGCCCAGTTACTCGATACAACGCCTCGCTCAGCGTCACCAGGTATTCACCCAAGTGCGGTGGTCCACCCTGATGCTACAGTTGCAAGCACAGCTGCTATTGCAGCTAATGCGGTGATTGAAGCCGGAGCGGTGATTGGTGATAACGCGCAAATAGGCGCTAATTGCTTTGTTGGTGAAAACACAAAAATAGGCAACGGCACAAAACTGTGGGCAAATGTCAGTGTTTATCACGATGTAGAAATTGGCAGTGATTGCTTATTTCAATCAAGTAGCGTAATCGGCAGTGATGGCTTTGGTTATGCAAACGATAAAGGCCAATGGATAAAAATTCCTCAGCTTGGTCGCGTTATTATAGGTGACAAGGTTGAAATTGGCGCTGGTGCTACGGTTGACCGTGGTGCAATTGATGACACGATTATTCACAGCAATGTGATTATCGATAACCAATGTCAAATTGCCCATAATGTTGAAATTGGTTCAGGCACAGCAATTGCTGGCTGTACCGTGATAGCAGGTAGTACAACTATTGGTAAAAATTGCCAGATTGCCGGGCTTGTCGGCATAAATGGTCACATAGATATCTGTGATGGTGTTATACTTACGGGTATGAGCATGGTGACTAAAGCGATTACGAAACCTGGTATTTATTCCTCAGGACTTCCACACTCTTCAAATAAAGAGTGGCGCCGAAACATTGCCCATTTCCGTAATTTGCCAGAGATGAAAGTTCGCCTTAAAGCGCTAGAGACTCTGACTAAGTCATTAAACGTTGATAATTAATAAGGATGCTATTTTGGCAAACGAATTAAATAGCCTTGATATACAAGAAATTTTAAGCTTACTTCCGCATCGTTACCCGATGCTACTAGTTGACCGTGTACTTGATTACACCCCAGGTGAATCATTACATGCAATTAAGAACGTAACTTTTAATGAACCGATTTTTACCGGCCATTTCCCTAACCAGCCAATTTTTCCTGGTGTATTAATTTTAGAAGCCATGGCACAGGCAACCGGTTTATTGGGTTTTAAAACTGTCGAAAATCGCAGTGAAAATGAACTATATTTATTTGCAGCGATAGATAATGCGCGCTTTAAACAACCAGTAACGCCTGGTGACACCATGCATTTACACGTTCAATTTTTAAAAGAGCGTCGTAATATTTGGAAGTTTGCAGCAGAGGCAAAAGTTGATGGCAAAATAGTATGTAGTGCCGAAATCATGTGTGCGAGAAGAGAGCTTTAATTGTGATCCATCCTACAGCGATAATCGAACCAGGTGCAAAGTTAGGTAATAATGTATCAGTTGGCCCGTATAGTTACATTGGCAACGATGTGGTTATTGGTGACAATTGCATTATCGAATCTCATGTTGTGGTCAAAGGTCCGTCAACAATAGGTTCAGGCAATCATATATTTCAGTTTGCGTCTGTAGGTGAAGCCTGCCAAGACAAAAAATATAATAATGAGCCAACCACACTTATGATTGGCGATAACAATGTTATTCGTGAATGCGCGACCATCCACCGAGGTACAATTCAAGACCAAGGTGTGACTAAGATTGGCAGCAATAACTTATTTATGGCTTACACTCACGTAGCCCATGATGCGGTGATTGGCGATAACGTTATTTTTGCTAATAATGCATCTGTTGCAGGCCATGTACATATTGGTGACTGGGTTATCTTAGCGGGCAATTCAGGTATTCATCAGTTTTGTAAAGTGGGGGCACATGCCTTTGTTGGTATGTACTCTGGCGTGAACAAAGATGTGCCGCCGTTTGTAACAACTATAGGTACGCCAGCAGGTCCTGTTGCAATTAATACTGAAGGCATGAAGCGCCGTGGCTTTGAAAGCGATGAAGTAATGGCAACACGTCGTGCTTATAAAACACTATACCGCAAGAGTTTAGGTGTTGAAGAGGCAATTGCAGCGCTTGCTGATGATGCCGCTAAGTACCCAGCAGTACAGTTAATGGTTGATTTTGTGAAAAATTCTGAACGCGGTATTATTCGTTAATTCGTTTATGCAGTGTATAAAAGCCACCAGTTATTAAGTTAACTTGGTGGCTTTTTTGTATTCACTGTTTTGTATTTACTTTAATTCAGTTGCAGCTCAGTTGATACCTGCTACCTTCATGCATTCTAAGGGAGCGTTGAATTTTGATTAAAGCACTTTTAATTAGCTTATCACTGGCTATTTTAGCTGGCTGTAGTAGCTCGCAGACAAACTATTCAGCAACAAGCACAGGTATTCGTGAGCAGGGAAATGCTAGCTTTTATGCCGATAAATACCATGGTCGGCTGACCGCTAGTGGTGAAAAGTTTGACCAACAAGCCATGACTGCGGCGCACAAACAGCTCCCTTTTAACAGCAAAGTTAAAGTCACAAACACAGCAAATAACCGTTCAGTGGTCGTTAGAGTGAATGATCGCGGTCCTTTTATTCGCGGCCGTATCATCGATTTAACAAAGCATGCGTTTGAGCAACTCGCAGAGCCAAGCTCGGGCGTTATTAACGTAACCGTTGAAGTAATTGATTAAAAGCGTGTGATCAAGTTCACGTACTCAGGTTGCTCTGCTAATAGTTGCTGATGCGTTGCAATCGCTTTTATTTGCCCTTGCTCTAACCAAATTACGTTATCCATATTGGCAAGTAAGGCAGGGTCGTGAGTTATGCTGATCACAGTACAGTGCCCCATGCTGGTTAATATCGCATCCATAACTTGATGCTTCGATTGATTGTCGAGGCCTTCGGTTGGCTCATCAAGCACTAAAATAGCCGGTGCTCTGAGTAAGGCTTGCGCTAACGCTAAACGCCGCGATTGCCCACGCGACAAACTTCTGCCACCTGTGCCTAAGCGGGTGTCTAATCCTAGTTTTAACTCGCTAAGCCAATCACCTAACTGTGCTTGTTGACAGGCTGTGCGCATTTGTTGTTTAGTTGCTGAGGGCGCCGCATAGCGTAAGTTTTCAGCAATGGTGCCATCAAAAATATGATGTTGTTGTGCGACTATGTTAATCAGTTCGCAGCGATTTTGTTGACTGATCGTGTTAATTGCTATGGTTTTGTCTGCTGAAGTTAGATTTATCTCACCATTTTGCTGTGGCCATAAACCACTGAGTAAATTAACCAGCGTACTTTTCCCACTGCCGCTTTGCCCCACAATCGCGACTTTTTGCAGTGGCTCAATCGCAAAACTTAAGTTGTTAAGCGCAAAAGTATCACTGTGGTAACAATAACTAAGATCTTTAAATTCAAGCCCTAAAGGTTGCACTGATAACGACTCCTGAACGCTTGTAGTTTCAGGGCGCAGTTTATCTTCTAAATCAAAAATACGCTTTGCAGCGCTTAGCGCTACGGGCAATTGAATAAACGCATTTGGTAGCGTTAGCACCGTTTCAAAACTAGCAAGCACAAATAAACTAAGCATTGCCAGTTCAACATTGGCCATAGCTCCGCTGTAAACTAGCGGTGCAATTATCACAATGGCACCGAGCATACTCAGTTGTACTATTAATAGTGATATGCCATTACTATGTGCTTCGGCGCTATGGCGAACAAATAGTTGCCGATTATAGCGTTCACTGGCTGCCCGACATTGCTCAATTTGTTGCTCGGTGGCTTGATAGATAGCCAACTCTCGTAAGCCACTTAGGGTATCTGATAATTCAGCACGTAAAGTCGCCGAATAGTGAGTTTCGAGGTCGGCAGTTTGCTGAAGTTGTTTACTCAGTATGATCGGCAGGGCAACGCCTACTATTAAGAGTGCAGTAAAGCATAGTAACGCTACATTACTGTTGTAGGCTGCCATAATTGCAACCACAATTGGCACGCTGATTAGCGCAACAATCATCGGTAATAATACGTTTAAGTAAAATTTATCGAGCGCTTCAACGTCATTTTGCATGCGGTTAAATAGATCGGCGCTGCGGCTCATGGCTAAATCAACATTGCTTAGCTGGCTTAGCGTGTTAAAAACACTGACACGAATTTCACTTAATAATAAAAAGGTGGCGTTGTGGGTTACCAATCGCTCGCCGTAACGAGAGGCGGTTCTTACGATTGCCAAAAATCTAATTGTGCCGGCTGGTGTGAAGTAATTCATTTGCGTGCCAGCCAAGCCAGCTGCAGCCATGGCGGCTAAAAACCAACCAGAAATAGCCAATAAGCCAACGTTTGCCAGTACTGTTAAGGTTGCTAAAAATGCCCCTAACAGCATTGCACCTAGGTGCGGTCTACACAGTTTTAATAAACGTAAAAAATTAGTCATGCTGTTTACTCCTTGCATGCACTAAATCAAACAGCGCGCCTTGGTTATCGATGAGGGTTTTAAAGCTACCTTGCTCAATAACAGCACCATCTTTCATTACAATAACTTGTTTAGCTTGTGCAATGGTATTTAAGCGATGGGCTATCACCACAACGAGATGTTGCTGTGCATAATGATTGATAGCCGCTTGCACCTGTTGCTCAGTTTGGCTATCGAGGTGTGCGGTTGGCTCATCAAGGATCAAAATTGGCGCTTGTTTTAAAAATGCCCGAGCTAAAGCGATCCGCTGCTTTTGCCCGCCTGAGAGTCCTTCGCCTTGTTCACCAATTTGAGTGTCAAAGCCCTCTGGTAATTGATTGATAAACTCAAGTGCACCAGCTTGCTCTGCTGCAGTTTCTAGCTGCGTGAGTGTGGCATCCGGTTTGGCCAATAGTAAGTTAGCTTTGATACTGTTAAATAATAAAGTAGGTTGTTGTGGGATCCAGGCAATATGTTGCTGCCATTGCTTAATATGTGATGCGGCTAGTTGTTGCTGATTTACCGTAACTGCACTGATCACCTGAGGATGAAACCCTAATAAACAATCGAGTAAGGTGCTTTTACCAGCACCACTTTGACCAACGATGGCATGCAGGCCTGTGCCTGCAAATGTTA
The DNA here is from genome assembly GCF_014163675.1 of Pseudoalteromonas sp. SR44-5. NCBI lineage: Bacteria > Pseudomonadati > Pseudomonadota > Gammaproteobacteria > Alteromonadales > Pseudoalteromonadaceae > Pseudoalteromonas > Pseudoalteromonas sp. SR44-5. Next base: position 22,532 of record NZ_JACJDT010000026.1, on the reverse strand, counting down.
GGTTTATATTGTTAACGCCTTCATTACTTTGTGGGTAATGAAAATTTAAATTATCAATATTGAGTTGTTCGATAGTTGGTAAGTTTAAGCTATTTTGAGTATTTGGTTGTATGTTCTCAAGATCCTTAGCAGGGAGTGGCTCATTCAATATTTTTAGCATATCAGCGGCGGCACTAATCCCTTCTAAGCGGGCATGGTAATGGCTGCCGAGTTGGCGCAGCGGTAAATAAAACTCCGGAGCAAGTAACAGCACAACAAAGCCGGTCGAAAAATCTAAGGTACCAAAAAACAACCGAAAACCGATTATCACCGCTACTAACGCGACACTAATGGTCGCTAAAAATTCGAGTGCGAAAGATGATAAAAATGCGATTTTTAATACGTTTAAAGTCGCATGGCGAAAGTCATCGGAAATTTTGGCAATTTGCTTTAGTTCGCGCGTAGTCGCATTAAATAACTTTAGTTGGGTTAAGCCTTGTAAGCGGTCAAAAAAGTAATTACCTAACACAGCTAGTTGTTGCCAACGTTGTTGATTCAGTTGTTCTGCTTTGTGGCCAACCAAAATCATAAAAAACGGAATTAGAGGGGCGGTGAATAAAAAAATCAACCCAGCTTTCCAATCGGTAGGAAAAATCACCATCAGGATAGCCAAAGGAATAAGCGCACTGTAAGCCACGCTCGGTAAATAATTAGCATAATAATCGTGCAGTGCTTCAACACCATTGTGTAGGGTGTTTAAAGTCGCGCCATGACCTTGTTGTTCAATATAACTTGGCCCAAGTAAGGTGAGTTTCTCGAGTAAAGTATGGCGCATAGCAGTTTTAATTTTAAGTGCGGCTTGGGCACTTATGCGCTGCGAAAATCCAAGTAATATTCCGCGCCCTAAAATCAATGCTGCTAATGGCCAAAGTAAAGGGGTAATAGTGGCTAAATTGGCGTGTTCAAACATCACTAAATGAATTGATCGTGCCACTAAATAAGCACTGGCAATCATCAATAATGCGTTAAATGTTCCTAGCGCAATACTGATTTTTAAAAGACTGCCAGCGTGATTGGAATGCGTTTTTAAAAACGCGCGCAGCGTAGTTTGTTGCGCGCGATTTGGTCGGGGGTTAGTCGTCATTTTGGCGATTAAGCCTATCGTGTAATTCTTGTTCGTCGTCAGCGATACTGTCTTTGTTCTGGCCAAATTCGTACCACATAACGTTGATCACACCTAACGTACAGGCTAATAAAACACCGAGTATCCAAGCAAAATACCACATAGATCAAATCTCCTTAGTAACTGCCATGGCTGTTATTTTCAATTTCTTCTACGGTTACTTTGCGCCACATTTTCACATAACACCATGTGGTGTAAAGTAAAATAAGTGGCACAAAAATACTTACTGCAATAAACATTACATTCAATGTTCTATGGCTAGAAACCGCATCCCATATTGTTAAACTAATATCAGGGTGATTACTTGATGGCATAATAAATGGGAATAAGGACATTCCAGCCGTCATGATCACACCGCCAAGCATTAAGCTTGTTGCTATTAATGCCAGCCCCGGCCTATTAATTTTTGAACATATCCACGCTAATGCAGCCATTAAAAAAGCGACCGCAGGGAACAGCATAGTTAAAGGCATTTGTTGATAATTGTTTAACCAAGCACCTGCAGAGGTGGTTACTGTTTTATCTAGTGGGTTTGCAAAGCCTTGCGCATCACCCATCGAGATTATTTGGTAACCATCAAGATTAGCAATCCAAATACCTGCAACAGCAAATAACATGATGAATGCTAACAGTGCATAACGACCATATTGCGCTGAGCGACGAGCAACATCACTGTCTGTACGCAGCTGTAACCACATACCGCCATGGGCAAGTAACATAGTTACGCTGATCAAGCCGGCTAATAAGGCAAATGGATTTAATAATGCAAAGAAAGATCCTTGGTAGCTGGTTCTAAGGTATTCATCAATACTAAATGGCACACCTAAAAACAGATTGCCAAAGGCCACGCCAAATACCAGAGCAGGAATGGCACTGCCAGCAAATAAGCCCCAATCCCAATTGTTACGCCAGCGTGGAGAGTCAATTTTGCTGCGATAGTCAAAACCCAAAGGTCTAAAAAATAAGGCAAACAATACCAACATCATAGCAAAGTAAAAGCCCGAAAATGCAGCCGCATAAACCATCGGCCACGCTGCAAATAAGGCACCCCCTGCGGTGATAAACCATACTTGGTTACCATCCCAGTGTGGACCTACCGTATTGATCACCACACGGCGTTCACTGTCGGTTTTACCAACTAACTTGATAAGCATAGCCACGCCCATGTCCATACCATCGGTGATTGCAAAACCAATTAACAATACGCCGATGATAACCCACCAAAGTAACTTTAACGTTTCATAATCGAAAATCATGATTTTGCTCCTTGCTCGTCAGTTATTTGGTCGCCATTAGTATGGTCATCTAAATGTTCAAAGTGATATTTACCAGTGTGCAATGAACTTGGTCCTATTTTAACAAATCGCAGCATCAGCCAGCCTTCGACAATAGCAAGGCCGGTGTAGAATACGATAAAGCCGGTTAAGCTTATTAAAATATCATTGACAGTCAGTGACGAGGTCGCTAAAAAGGTCGGCAGTATTTCAGAGATTGCCCACGGCTGACGGCCATACTCTGCAACTATCCAGCCAAACTCGATTGCTATCCAAGGTAGAGGAATACTCCACACCGCAGCCCACAATAACCAACGTTTTTGTTCAATCACACGATGTGCATTGTAATAAAAAGACAATACAAATACGCCCAGCATAATCACACCACAGCCAACCATGATCCTAAATGACCAAAACATCGGGCCTACTTGAGGGAACGAATCTTTAACGGCTTGCTGAATTTGTGCTTCAGTTGCATCCACTACATTTGGTGTATAACGCTTTAACAATAAGCCGTAGCCTAAATCAGCTTTGAGGGTGTCAAACTTAGCAATATTCTCAGCTGAGTCATCACCACTGCGCAGTTTTTCAAGGTATTTATAAGCGATCATACCGTTACGAATACGCACTTCGTGTTGTTTTTCTAAATCATTAATGCCGATGACTTGCTCATCTAGCGAGCGGGTCGCTATTAAGCCTAGTGCATACGGGATTTTAACGGCAGCATGGGTCACTTGTTTATCGGAATCAGGGATCCCAACTAACGTAAACGCAGCGGGTGCTTCCTCGGTGTGCCATTCAGCTTCAATGGTTGCCAGTTTTACTTTTTGTACTTCACCGACTTCATAGCCTGATTCATCGCCAAGTAAAATAACACACAATACTGAGGCTAAACCAAAGCCGCTAGCGACTGAAAAAGAGCGTTTTGCAAAAGCGAGATCACGGCCCTTAAGGATATACCAACTACTGATCCCCAATACGAACATGGATGCGGCAACATAGCCCGCAGACACAGTATGAATAAACTTAACTTGTGCGACAGGGTTAAACACAAGCTCGGCAAAACTCGTCATTTCCATGCGCATAGTTTGATAGTTAAATTCAGCACCGACAGGGTTTTGCATCCAACCATTAGCGACTAATATCCACAGCGCAGACATATTAGTACCAATAGCCATTAAAAAGGTTGCACCTAAATGCTGGCGTTTACTGAGCCGCTCCCAGCCTAAAAAGAACATACCCACAAAGGTCGATTCTAAAAAGAATGCCATTAACCCTTCTATCGCAAGGGGAGCGCCAAATACATCGCCCACATAATGAGAGTAATAAGACCAGTTAGTACCAAATTCAAACTCCATGGTAAGGCCTGTGGCTACACCAATGGCGAAGTTAATGCCAAATAGTTTACCCCAAAACTTGGTCATATCACGGTAGATTTCTCGGCCGGTCATTACATAAACCGACTCCATGATCACTAAAATCCAGGTCATACCTAGAGTCAGTGGTACAAATAAAAAGTGAAACAGGGCGGTGACAGCAAACTGTAATCGCGATAGATCCACAAAGGTTTCATCTATCATTTTTTATAGCTCCTTGTATGTGCGGGCGAGTCACAAAACAAATAAAGTAAGCAAAAGTTAGTTAATTAAGTTTCAGTAATTATTGAAACTTTATGCATTATTCTCTTTTGGTTAATTATTGTCAATCACAACATGGATAAATATTACCCCATTATGATTAATGCGACGCTTTTTAATCGGCTTTAGTTAGTGAAACACAGAGCTTAACTATTTACCAATATATGTTTGAAAAACAGGCAAATAGTTCTGATTGTATCAGTAAAGGTACGTTGCTGAAGGTTTCTCTAATTTATTCAGGGTGTGTCATTTAATCGCGCAGTAAAACAAGCTAGACTACTGCCTATGACCGTCTTGTTGACTTGTGAATAAAAAACAGCCATGAATAAAGATAAACAGCCACTACGTATAGCGATTGTAGTTGGAGAGCTCTCTGGTGATATTTTAGGTGAAGGCCTAATTAAAGCATTGAAACAGCGCTACCCTGATGCCATTTTTGAAGGTATTGCAGGGCCGAAAATGCAGGCGCAAGGCTGTAGTAGCTTATTTGATATGGAAGAGTTAGCTGTAATGGGCTTAGTGGAAGTGCTAGGCCGATTACCGCGGTTATTAAAAATTCGCAAGCAACTAGTCCAACACTTTATTGATAACCCGCCAGACGTTTATATAGGTATTGATGCACCTGACTTTAATTTACGGGTTGAAAAGCCGTTAAAAGATGCTGGTATTAAAACGATTCAATATGTAAGTCCATCAGTGTGGGCATGGCGAGAAAAACGTATTCACAAAATCAGCGCTGCAACCAATATGGTGCTGGCTTTATTACCGTTTGAAAAAGCATTTTACGATAAACATAATGTGCCATGTACTTTTGTTGGCCATACACTGGCTGATGATATTGCCCTTGAGCATGACGACAGCGCAGCGCGTCAACAATTAGGTTTAAGCCTTGATGATAAAGTACTGGCATTATTGCCAGGTAGTCGAGGCTCAGAAGTAGGGTTGCTTAGTGAAACTTACCTTAAAACAGCGGCCGGGCTACAAGCTAAAAATCCTGATTTAAAAATAGTGGTGCCATTAGTAAATGAGCAACGCAAAGCACAATTTAGTGCTATTTTGGCAGCTACAGCGCCACAACTAAATATTCAGTTGTTGGATGGACAATCGAACCTTGCTATGCAAGCGGCAGATGTGATTTTAATTGCATCAGGTACCGCGACCCTGGAAGGGATGCTTTATAAAAAACCTATGGTGGTTGGCTATAAAATAAAAGCCCTAAGTTATTGGATTTTTAAAAGTTTATTCACTTTTAATATTAAATACTTTTCGTTACCAAACTTATTAGCTGACGAAGAGCTAGTGCCTGAATTTATGCAGCATGATTGCAGCGTTGAAAACCTAACGAACGCCCTTGAACCAATGCTAAATAGTGATAATCGCGAGTTGAAAGCGCGTTTTTTAGCCATTCACCAGCAAATACGCTTAAATGCTAGTGAGCAAGCAGCCACTGCTGTTGCGGAGATTATAGATGCAAATTGAACGACCTAACCTCAGCTTTATCGCTGGCGTTGACGAAGTCGGCCGTGGGCCATTAGTTGGCGATGTAGTGACCGCTGCGGTGATCCTCGATCCAGCTAAACCGATAGCTGGTCTTGCGGATTCAAAAAAGTTAACCGATAAAAAACGCCAAGCACTGGTAATTGAGATCAAAGAAAAAGCGCTGTGTTGGTCCATTGGCCGATGTAGCCCCACAGAAATCGACGAGTTAAATATTCTCCATGCCACTATGCTGGCAATGACTCGTGCGGTTGAAGGCTTAAGTACCACCCCTGAGTTTGTATTTGTCGATGGCAATCGCCTACCTGCGCTCAGTATGCCGGCACAAGCCGTAATAAAAGGCGACAGTCTAGTGGCAGAGATCTCAGCAGCATCCATTATTGCTAAAGTTGCCCGTGATGATGAAATGATTGAGCTTGATAAACGCTATCCAGAATATGGTTTTGCAGGTCATAAAGGCTACCCAACCAAGGCACATTTTGCTGCTCTTGAGCAGTACGGCGCCATTAGTGAACATCGTAAAAGCTTTAAACCAGTACAACGTGTACTGGCGATGCTGGAGAAGTAATGGCAGCTCCAGATTTTGTGCATTTACGGGTACATTCAGACTTTTCAATGGTCGATGGTTTAGCGAAAACTAAACCGATTGTCGCCAAAGCGCAGGAATTACAATTACCGGCATTGGCCATTACCGACCAAATGAACTTATGTGGTTTAGTGCGCTTTTATGACACCGCTCATAATGCGGGTATTAAACCAATTGTTGGTGCTGATTTTTGGTTACACAGCCCAGAGTTTCCAGAAGGGCCTTGTCGGTTAGTTATTTTAGCTAAAGATAATGTCGGTTATAAAAATCTTACCCTTTTAATCTCTAAAGCGTATCAACGTGGGCATTTATTTCATCGCCCTGTTATTGAACGAGATTGGTTAGTTGAGCACAAAGAAGGGCTTATTTTACTCTCTGGTGCCAAAGATGGCGATTTAGGTAAAGCGCTATTAAAAGGCAACCCAGCCACAGTTGAGTCGGTGGTTAGTTTTTATAAACAGCATTTTAGTGATAACTACTATATTGAGTTGATACGTACTAAGCGTACACAAGAAGAAGATTATTTACACTTAGCGGTTGAGCTTGCAACCGTTGAGCAGTTGCCAGTAGTGGCTACCAACGAAGTGGTATTTTTGAAGCCTGAAAACTTCGAGGCCCACGAAATACGCGTAGCAATATTTGACGGCTATACGCTTGATGATAAACGCCGACCAAAGCGCTTCTCTGAAGAGCAGTACTTAAAAACCCCAGCACAAATGGCTGAGCTGTTTAGTGATATCCCTGAAGCGCTGCAAAACAGTGTGGAAATCGCCAAACGCTGTAATGTGACGGTGCAGCTTGGTACGTATTTCTTACCAGATTACCCAACCGGCTCATTAAAAATTGAAGACTTCTTGGTGAAAGTATCCCGAGACGGTCTTGAAGAGCGCCTACAGTTTTTATTCCCTGATGCAGCGGACCGAGCAGAAAAACGTGTTGAATACGACGAGCGTTTACAAATCGAGCTCGATGTAATTAACCAAATGGGTTTCCCTGGTTACTTCTTGATCGTAATGGAGTTCATCCAGTGGAGTAAAGATAACAATATTCCAGTTGGGCCAGGGCGTGGTTCAGGTGCGGGTTCGTTAGTGGCGTACGCGCTGAAAATTACCGATCTTGATCCGCTTGAATTTGATTTACTTTTCGAGCGCTTCTTGAACCCTGAACGTGTATCAATGCCGGATTTCGACGTCGATTTCTGTATGGATAGACGCGATGAAGTAATCGATCACGTATCGGCTCTGTATGGACGAGATGCGGTATCACAGATCATTACTTTTGGTACTATGGCAGCAAAAGCGGTAATACGTGATGTTGGCCGAGTACTTGGCCACCCGTACGGATTTGTTGACCGTATATCAAAACTGATCCCAGGCGATCCCGGCATGACGTTGGCAAAAGCGTTTGATGTTGAGCCACGCCTGCAAGAAGCTTACGATGGCGATACAGAAGTAAAAGACTTAATCGATATGTGTCGCATCCTTGAAGGCTGTACACGTAACGCTGGTAAACATGCCGGTGGTGTGGTTATTTCACCGACTACAATTACTGATTTTGCCGCCCTGTATTGTGACGATGAAGGTAAGTTTCCGGTTACTCAGTTTGATAAAAATGACGTAGAGACCGCCGGATTAGTAAAGTTTGACTTCTTAGGTCTGCGAACCCTGACCATTTTGCAATGGGCAGTTGATATGACTAATGAGCGCTTAACCCGAGAGGGCAAAGAGTCAATAGATATCAACACCATTCCACTGAATGATAAAAAGAGTATAGAGCTGCTATTAAGAGCAGAAACTACCGCGGTATTCCAACTTGAATCCCGTGGTATGAAAGACTTAGTAAGGCGCTTAAAGCCCGATTGCTTTGAAGATATGATCGCCTTGGTAGCCTTGTTTCGTCCCGGGCCATTACAGTCAGGCATGGTAGATAACTTCATCGACCGAAAACTTGGTCGCGAAGAAATTTCTTATCCAGATGCACAATATCAACACGAAAGCTTAAAGCCTATTTTGGAGCCGACTTACGGCATTATCTTGTATCAAGAACAAGTAATGCAAATTGCTCAGGTACTGGCAGGTTACACCTTAGGTGGCGCCGATATGTTACGTCGTGCAATGGGTAAGAAAAAGCCAGAAGAGATGGCAAAACAGCGTTCAACATTTGAAGATGGTGCGCGAAATAACGGCATTGACGGCGAACTGGCGATTAAGATCTTCGACTTGGTAGAGAAGTTCGCAGGCTACGGTTTCAATAAATCACACTCCGCAGCCTATGCGTTAGTATCGTACCAAACGCTGTGGATGAAAACCCATTATCCTGCTGAATTTATGGCGGCGGTGATGTCGGCTGATATGGATAACACTGAAAAAATCGTCACCTTGGTTGATGAATGTGAGAACATGAAGCTCACTTTATTACCGCCTGATGTAAATGCTGGTGCCTATAAGTTTACAGTAAACCTCAAGGGTGAAATTGTTTATGGTATTGGTGCTATCAAAGGCGTGGGTGAAGCGCCTGTAGATGCAATTTTAGAAGCGCGAAGTAACGGTGGGCCATTTAAAGACCTATTCGATTTTTGTGCGCGGGTAGATTTAAAACGTATCAATAAACGCGTAACCGAAAAACTTATTTACGCCGGTGCGCTTGATCAACTCGGTCCCGAGAAAACGCAACCAGCGCGTGCTACGTTATTGGCAAGCTTAAAAGACGCGATGAAAGCGGCTGATCAGCATCATAAAGCAGAGTCGTTAGGGCAAACTGATTTATTTGGTTTATTAGCGACAGAGCCGGATGAAGTCGAGCAAGCATTTATAAAAGCCACGCCACTGACTGATAACCAATGGCTTGATGGGGAAAAAGAAACCTTAGGCTTATATTTAACCGGGCACCCAATAAATCAGTATCGTAAAGAGCTGAAATATTACACCAGTGGTAAATTAGTGGATTTACAGCCAACTAATCGTGATGTGCAATCAACCGCTGCAGGCCTTGTTATAGCTGCACGTACACTAGTAAATAAAAAGGGAAATCGTTGGGGGCTTGTAACTTTAGATGACAAGAGTGCCCGTATTGATGTACGCTTATTCCCAGAACAGTTTGAAATGTACCAAGATATGCTGCAAATCAACAATATCTTGGTAATATCTGGACAGGTCAGCTTTGATAACTTCTCCGGTGGTATTACAATGACCGCCAGAGACATATGCACCATCGCGCAAGCGCGCGAAAAACGTATTAAAGCGATTAAAATGACGCTAAATATGGTGCAAATCGAAGCCAACTTCTTCGATAAATTACAAAAAGTACTCGAACCTTATAAGTTTGGTACTTGTCCGATTAAGGTTTACTATCAGCGTCCAGATGCGTTGGCACAGTTAACCCTCGGGACAGAATGGTGTGTTACGCCTAGTGATGACTTAATTCATAAGTTATCGTTAATGGCGGCGCAAGATGTAGAACTAGAATTTAACTAATTAGGTAGTTTAGAGCATGAGCCTCAATTATCTTGATTTTGAGCTTCCAATCGCAGAGTTAGAAGCAAAAATTGAAGAGTTACAAAATATAAGCCGCGCTGGCGATTTAGACCTTGAGTTAGAAGAGGAAGTCAGTCGATTAAAAGAGAAAAGCGCTAAAATGAAAGAGGAAATATTCTCTAAATTAGGTGCTTGGCAGGTTTCTCAGTTAGCCCGTCATCCGTTGCGTCCTTATACTCGAGATTATATCGAGCGTATTTTCACGGAATTTGACGAGTTTGCTGGCGATCGTACTTTTGCGAATGATCCGGCAATTTTAGGCGGTGTTGCACGCTTTGAAGGTCAACCAGTGATGGTTATTGGCCAACAAAAAGGCCGTGACACAGCTGAAAAAATTAAACGCAACTTTGGTATGCCAAAGCCTGAAGGTTACCGTAAAGCATTACGCTTAATGGAAATGGCAGAGCGTTTTAAAATGCCAATTATGACCTTTATCGACACCCCAGGTGCATACCCAGGTGTTGGCGCTGAAGAGCGAGGCCAATCTGAAGCAATCGCACGTAACCTTAAAGTGATGGCAGCATTAAAAGTGCCAACAATTTGTACGGTTATTGGTGAAGGCGGCTCAGGTGGTGCTCTAGCCATTGGTGTAGGTGATCGCGTTAACATGTTGCAGTACAGTACTTACTCGGTGATTTCACCAGAAGGTTGTGCATCAATTTTGTGGAAGAGCGCTGATAAAGCACCTCTTGCTGCAGAAGCGATGGGTGTAACCGCTGAGCGTGTTAAAGAGCTTGATTTGATCAACAGCTTAGTTGAAGAGCCATTAGGTGGCGCACACCGTAACTACGAAGGTATGGCGCGTAACCTGAAAAATCAACTTAAGCGCGATTTAGCTGATTTACAAGCTCTGTCACTGGATGAGATGCTTGATCAACGCTATAAACGTTTAATGTCGTTTGGCTATTGTTAAGATAAACAAAACAACCAAATTGATGAAAAAAAGCCGCTATTGCGGCTTTTTTGTTTTAGAATGCTTTGGAGCTTGGAGCACTACTAAATTTAAGTTGATGGTTACTCATGCAAACAACATCGTTATACCAACAAGTAAAAAATGCCATTACGCCTTATACCGATGAGCACAAAACCGCATTTACGGTAGCGCTCTCTGGTGGTGTGGATTCGGTGGTATTACTGCATATAATGAATGCGCTAAAAGCTGAAATACCGCAACTGCAATTAAGCGCAGTTTATGTTAATCATGGTTTAAGTCAGTATGGCGACGATTGGCAGCATTTTTGCGAAAAACTATGTGCAATAGTAAAAGTTCCTTTTTACTCGGCTCAGGTAAAAATCACCAATAAATCACGCACGAGTCTAGAAGAGCTCGCCCGCGATGCTCGGTATCAGGCACTTGATCAGCATAGCCCAAGCGGCAGTATTATTTTGCTAGGGCAGCACTTAAATGATCAACTAGAAACGTTTTTACTGCGGCTAAAACGCGGCTCAGGATTACAAGGCTTAGCATCTATGCGGCAAACTCGCACCTTGAGTTCTGGGCGAGAATGTTTACGGCCACTGCTGAACAGCACACGACACAGTATTGAACAATTTGCTACCGAGTTTAAGCTTGAGCATATTACCGATGATTCAAATACAGATGAGCGCTTTGATCGCAACTTTATTCGTCAGCAAATAGTACCTCTATTAAGTGAACGATTTAGCGGCTTTGAGAAAAGCGCAGCACGCAGTGTTAACCTTCTTCAACAGCAGCAAGATGTACTTGATGAATACACTCAGTTAGATTTAAGCCAATGCCAAAACACCCAGCAAGGGTTAAGTTGTTTACAGCTAGCAAATTTTAGCGCTGCGCGCCAAGCAAGTGTTTTGCGTTGTTGGCTTGGGCAGTTTACGACGCTTATGCCATCACAACAACAAACTCAGCAAATACTTACACAAGGTTTAACAGCAAAAGCTGATGCGCAGCTACTTATTCAGTTAACCGAAGGGCAAGTTCGCCGGCATCAAAACTTTTTATATTTTGTACGTGAAACAACCGTTCCTGACAGCCAATCACTAACAGCTCAAAAACAGTTACTTTCAGATGGTCGCACCCTAATACAATTATCAGGTATAGGAGTTAGAAAGCCATTGTCTGATGAACACGTTTCTGTTCAGTTTAATTGCCCACAGGCGCGTATTAAACCGCTTAAAAAACCGGGTCACAACAGTATTAAACATTGGTTTAAAGATGCCAAAGTAGCGCCATGGTTACGTGCTAATGTGCCACTAATTTTTTATAATGAGCAATTGGTTTATGTCGTAGGGCATTTTATAAGTGCAGAACACGCCGATGAAAAAGGTATATTTTGGGAGATAAAAATATGACAACGTCACAGCCACACGTTGGTTTATCACTAGTCTATAAAGCGCCGTTAGGGCTTATAGTTACAGCCGTTGTAGCGGGCATTGCCACGGTAATGTTTGAGCTGGCGCTATTAACGTTAGCGTATTCGGTTGCAGGTGGTTTGGTGTGTGCGATTATTTTAATTGCGTACTGGTTAGGTAAAGGCGGACTATTTTTTATTGTTGGGGTGAGTATTCCATTATTAATGGTCATTGTTGTACCACTGACCAGCATGGCTGCTTTGTTATACCTAATTAGTGGTTTCTTTTTTGGTTTTTGCTTAGCACTATTAGGCTATAAGTTATTGGTCAAGTCAAAAAGTTAGTATAAGTATCAAAGTAAGGCCTAGCGGGGGAACTAGGCTTACCTTTAATTAATACGCTTTAGCGCAGTTACGCCCTGATGCTTTGGCCTTGTATAAACCTTTATCGGCGCGGGCAAAAATCTCATTCTCACAATCTTTGCTGTTTGCCAAGGTAAATCCAATGCTGGTGGTGACTTCATATTGTTTCATTAAACTTGACTGCGCCACTAACTGCATCACTCGCTGAGCAATCACTTTATTTGTGGTAAATTCAGGATCATCAATTAATACCGCAAACTCATCGCCACCAAAGCGAAATACAGAATCTGTGCCGCGAATACTACTGCATAAAACGTTGGCAAACTCTTGTAATACGTCATCGCCAATTTTATGACCGTAGCTATCATTAACTTGTTTAAAGTTATCTAAATCTAACAACATTAAACTAAATGGACGATGATGGCGGCGAAAGCGCTCTAATTTTTGCGTCAAAATAGCATCAAACTGACTACGATTATTAAGCCCTGTTAAGGTGTCTTTAGTCGCTAGTTTTAGTACGCGGCTATACATTAATGCATTGCGTAATGGGTAAACCAATGCGCAGTGTAAGCCAACTAACTTTTGTTCAATATTGCCCGAAAGCGGATATTGGCAAAAATAGATAAGCTGCCCTAAATGTTCATTATTTATGTCTAAATTAAATGAATACGGCGGTTTGCTGTTATCACTATTAGCAATTTGTGCCACCCCAAGAGACGACTGAAACTGCAAGCCTGAAAAATTAATAAGCTGCTTTGCGTGTTCAGCATAAATCGTTAGTAGCTCTTCTATGTTCAACGTTGTTTGCAGTTTCTCGAGCAAACTATGGATAGCTGCGGGCTCATTATTACGGTAATGCTCTGCCGAAAACGGCAGGAACTCGCCACGTGCTGAGATGCGCTGCGTCAAAATATGGACATTTTCCATGGTTTTCTCCCCCTAGGAGTTTGTTATTACTTTTCTAAGCGATTTTTGTGCCACTATTCCAAACTGGCTGAAAAACAGATAGTTGCTATAGTTAACTCTTAAGTAGCTAAAATTTTGACGGTATGGCAACAGTATAAATAGGAGGTTTATTTGCAAAGTGTATTGGCTCAAATATTTGGCTTATTACTGGCTGCTGTGGTGCTGGTATGGTTATTTAAGCGCATTGGCTTACCGCCGATCCTCGCCTACCTTGCTACTGGCTTATTAGCGGGTAGTCATGGCATTGGCTGGATGGCGCAAAGTCATGAAATACATTTTGTAGCTGAGCTTGGTATTGTATTTTTATTATTTAGTTTAGGGCTGGAGTTTTCTGTTGGCCGCTTAATGGCAATGCGCAATATTGTATTTGGCTTGGGCACGTTGCAAGTAATTGTCACAAGTATTGTGTTTATGCTGATTTTATTGTTGATGGATTTGTCTTTGTTGAGCAGTTTCACTATTGCGACATTAATGGCGTTGTCATCAACAGCGGTGGTGGTTAAATTACTTAAAGAAACCGGCGAACTTAAACAGCGGCGAGGGCAGCTCGCTATCGGAATGTTATTATTTCAAGATATTGCGGTGGTGCCGTTACTGATTACTTTACCTTTACTGGCCCAAAGCAGTGATACTGAAGGCATTGCCTGGGCCCTGACTTTCGCTTTAACTAAAGGCGCGTTTGTATGTTTGTTGTTATGGATGATAGGCAAGTGGGTATTGCCAAAAGTCTTTAGCGAAGTTGCATTAATGCGCACCGATGAATTGTTTGTTTTGACTACTTTAGTGGTTGCCTTATTTGCCGCAGGCTTAACGTATTTATTTGGCTTATCGATGGCGCTGGGCGCATTTTTAGCAGGAATGATGCTCGGCGAAAGCCAGTACCGACATCAGTTAGAAGCCGATATTCGACCATTTCGCGATATTTTAATGGGCCTATTTTTTGTCACTGTCGGCATGCAGCTCGATATTTTATACGTGTTTGGCGTATGGTATTGGATAGTGGCTGCATTAGCGCTAATGCTAGTATTAAAAATTGGTGTTATTACTTTTTTAGCGCAACTGATGGGCGAGCGAAAACAAGATGCAATTGCAGCAGGCATCATGCTGTGGCAAATGGGCGAGTTTGGTTTTGTATTAATTGCGCTTGCTACTAAACACCAATTATTAGCTTTAGATCACGCCTCATTTTTAATCGCTATTGCAGTCATGTCGATGGGCTTAACACCTTATTTAATAGAATCGACGCCTTGGTTATTAAAACAACTTGGGGTATTAAAAAATCCCAACGGTGAGTGGCAGCAACAGCCTAACAGTAGCACCTTGTATCAAAACCATGTAGTTATCTGTGGGTTCTCTCGGGTGGGGCAAACTATTGCGCGGTTTTTAAAGCCAGAAGCAATAGAGTACGTTGCTGTTGAAAGTAACCCAATACTAGTTCAAGAGGCCAAAGCAGCTGGAGAGCCCGTTATTTTTGGTCATGTAAAACAAAAAGATATTTTAAAATCAGCAGGAGTCGAACGAGCTCGACTAGTGATCATTACTTTCACCGATTTTGAACATGCGCAAATCGTGATCGATGCGATAAAGCAAATAGCTCCTGACGTGAAAATACTGGTACGCATGCGCGATGATAGTCATCTCGAAGCACTCAAAGAGCTTGGCGTGACTGAGGTGGTGCCCGAAACGCTGGAAGCGAGCTTAATGTTAGTGTCGCACGTGTTATCTATGTCGGGCGTACCAATGTCGCGTATTGTTAGGCGGGTTAGCAAAGAGCGGCGTAACCGTTACCAATTTTTACATGGTTTTTTTGCCGGAGATCAATTTGATAGTGAAGAAAATAACGCCGAGCGGCTTGAGTATTTACACGTTATGGCACTGCCAGAAAACGCCTTTGCGGTTGCTAAAAATATTAATGAATTAAATCTCGAAAAACGTAAAGTATCAGTGCGAGCATTACGGCGCAAAGACCGTGAAATTGATAGTCCATCGCTGCACACTATTTTACTCGCCGGAGATATTCTTGTACTACAAGGTAAACCTCGACGAGTAGAGCGGGTAGAGTGCTATTTACTCGATGGTACGGATTAGTGAATAGTTCGCTGTTAATCGAGCTCTAAAAATTCGCGTATCTGCGGCAGTTTCTCTAAACCATCTTTATAACCAATTTCAATCAAATGCTGGGTATAGCGTTTTTCAAATAATAAGTAACTGGTTAAACTCGATTGAGAACGTTTTTTAACCCCGATCATTCGCAGTAATATTTTAATGGCTAAAGGCATATCACTGTAATAGTTTGCGGCAATGGCATTAAAGTTTTCTGATGGATTGATCACAAAACTTTGTATTTGCTTTAATTCTTGGTGTTTATCACGCCCAGGTAACAAACCTAAAGTTCGGTTAATTCGTTCAAGGCGCTCAAGATCTGACTGTAAGGTGTCGGTAAACACACTGTCGAGCAAATGGCCCGCAATTGAGGATAACCCTGGGAAGTGAGGGAGATAACCCGGCGGATGAGCTTCTTTGGGCTGATCAACACCAATAATAAATATTTTTTCAGCGCCTAAATGGACACATGGACTCAGTGGCGACAATTGGTGAATAGAGCCATCACCAAAGTAGTGGTTGTATACATTTACGCTCGGAAACACCATAGGAATTGCACTGGACGCCATTAAATGTTCAACGTTAATACGGGTCGCTTGGCCTTCGCGTTTAGCGCGCCGCCAAGGTGATTGTGTATTAGATTGAAAAAACGCCACAGAATCACCCGTGGTATAGCTTGATGCGGTGATTGACAGCGCATCTAAATAATTACGGTGTAAATTACGCTCAATGCGAGTTAAATCTAAAATTTCATTAAGTAAATTACGTAAAGGCTGATTATTCAACAAGCTCGCTGGTGGATGATTAATATGTTCAGATTGAAAACTGGTCAGCATGTTACGCATTAAATGGCCAAACACGCTGATAAAATCACTTTTATATACCATTGACGTAGAAAAGTTTTTCCAAACAGATTCCAGTTTACGTACCGCCAAATGGGTGCATGAAGCATAGCTTGCTAGCGCAGCTGAATTGATCGCTCCGGCAGATGTACCATTAATAATAGTAAATGGCAGCGGGGCGGTACGCGGCATACTGTGCGCGAGCGCTTTAAGAACCCCAACTTGGTAAGCGGCACGTGCACCACCACCGGTCAGTAACAGAGCAACTTTAGGTTTGTTTTTATCGATTTGCTTGATTTTCATAGTTGAGTTTCGTCGTTGCAATTAAGCGGTTAAGCGTCTTTACTTTATTTATTAACTGTAAGTCTTTAAGCTAGAAGAATCAAAGGATACCTTAGCTACGTTAATAATTATTAGTGTAGGCTATGAATTAAATCCATTTAGGGTACTCTTACTGTTATCGCATTTTAATATTTATGGAGTTCGTATGTCAGATCAACCATCAGCGTCAGATGTTCAAAAACGTCCACCGAATAATAACCTTTTATTTGCAGGCATCATTTTAATTATTATCATTATTGCTGCAGCGTTTGTGTTATTAAACTCAAGTGATGAGTCACAATCAGCAACCGAAGTTGAGCAACACGTAGCAGAGCGCCCCATGATGGAGCTAAAACCAGAGAACGATCCGGTTGTTAATGCCCCATCTGTTAATCCTGAAAAGCCTGCTGATTTAGCCGTGCCAACGCCACGCCCAGTAGAGCCTGAGCCGCAAGTAGAGCCACTACCTACTCTTGATGAAAGCGATCCTGTCGTTGTTGCTAAGTTAGACGAATACCTAAGTGATGCCGCTATGAGTTTGGTTATAAACGACGATGTTATTCGCCGTGGTGTGGTATTTATAGATAATCTTGCCAAAGGTAAAATTGCGCAAAAACACACTCCCGTTATTAAGTTAGAAGAAGGCTTTAGTGTGGTAGAGGGTGATATTCTTACCATTGATCCAAACAGCTATGAGCGTTATACCCCTTATGTAAAAATCTTTACTAGCATGAGCGCAGCGCAAATCGTACGTTTATATGATGAGTACAAACCACTGATCAATGATGCATATACAGAAATAGGCTATCGAGGTGATGCATTTAATCAAACACTTGAAGAAGCGATAGACCTATTATTGGATACCCCAGAGCCAAAAGGGGATATGCCACTGTTACGTGATTCAGTCACTTATCAATATGCTTACTCAGAATGGGAACGCCTACCAGCGGCACAAAAACAACTGCTACGCATGGGCCCTGAAAATATGAAAAAAATAAAAGCTGTACTACGCAACGTAAAAAAAGAGTTAGATAATCAATAATCTTACTTAAATCGTTTAAAAAACAGTGCGATTGTATATTTAACATGCAATCGCACTTTCTTTTTGTGTTTCCCCTTGAATAACACAGCAAAAGTAGAGATAATCCCTCCCGCGCCAACCAAGGCCCTCAATGGTAGTCTTATTGGTCCTCTCGCAACACTAGCAGGCGAACCTGGTCAGGCCCGGAAGGGAGCAGCCACAGTTTGTGACGTGTGTGCCGAGATGTGGCTGGTAAGACTGCCACCCAAATTCCTCATTTGGGTGTTGTTTGAAGTATAAGTTGACATATTTGTACTAAAAGATGGCATAAATTGGAAGTATAAGGTGGCATAGTCTAGTATTTAACCAAATGGTTAGATGGCTGATTCACATGTACAGAAGAAAACTAAAACACTCCCGTGTTAAAAACCTCCATAAATTTGCTAGTCAAAAAAATAAATCTACTTGTTTAGTCGAATCCTCTTTAGAATTTGATGCTTGTTTCCATTTTGAATTTTCACCATCAATAGCCGCATTTGAAGCACAGCCACTAGGTTACGAATATCAGTTTGATAACCGTATTTGCCGTTACACACCTGACTTTTTACTAACCCACACAGACGGCACGCAAAAATTTATCGAAGTAAAACCACAAAGCAAAATTGCCGACGAAGACTTTCGTGCACGTTTTATTGAAAAGCAAGCCATAGCAAAGCAAGGTGGACGTGACTTAATACTGGTTACAGATAAACAAATCCGTGTATACCCAACACTCAATAACTTAAAGCTTTTACATCGCTACTCTGGTTTTCAGTCTTTAACAAAGCTGCAAGCATCGGTGCTAGAACTTGTTAAGCAATACGGCTCTATTAAAGTGGGCCAGTTAGTTAACTTTTTAAAAGTAACTGCCGGTGAGCTACTTGCTACGGTGCTACGCTTATTATCACTAGGGCAGTTATTTGCCGACTTAACTACAAATGAAATATCAATAGAAACAGCAATTTGGTCCAACAATGTTTAATGATGGTTTGTTTGATGACGAATTTAACCAGCCATTACCAAAAGTAGAGACCAAACTACCTCAAAATTACGCCAAAGATTTACAAGCCCTTCCTGAAAAAATTAAAACAACAACATTTGCTAAGCTTAAATATATTCAATGGCTTGAGGCTAACATTCAAGGCGGTTGGACACAAAAAAACCTTGAGCCTTTATTAAAAGTAATGCCCGCAGTTGAGGGAGAAAAAAAGCCCAGTTGGAGAACAGCAGCACGATGGTATAGCGCTTATACCAATGCGGATAAAAATATAATGGCGCTAATACCAAGCCATCAAAAAAAGGGTAACAGGGAGCGCGATACAGCCACCGATAAGTTTTTTGAAAAAGCACTTGAGCGTTACTTAGTAAAAGAAAAGCCATCAGTGGCTTCGGCTTACAAGTATTACGCAGACTTAGTTGTTATTGAAAACGACAGTGTTGTAGGTAGTGTTTTAAAGCCTTTAACATACAAAGCGTTTAAAAACAGAATAGATAACTTACCACAATACGAAGTAATGGTTGCTCGTTATGGTAAGCGCCTTGCTGATATTGCTTTTAATAAAGTGGAAGGGCATACACGGCCTACCCGAGTACTTGAAAAAGTTGAAATTGACCATACACCCCTTGATCTTATTTTATTGGATGATGAGCTACATATCCCACTTGGTCGGCCAACACTCACTATGTTAGTAGATGTGTATAGCCATTGTATTGTTGGCTATTACTTTAGCTTCAGTGAGCCTAGCTATGATGCAGTAAGGCGAGCGATGATGAATGCCATGAAACCTAAAAGTGAAGTGGCAAAGCTATACCCTGATACAGTAAATGAGTGGAAGTGTGCTGGTAAAATTGAAACACTCGTTGTTGATAATGGCGCTGAATTTTGGAGTAACAGCCTTGAACTTGCTTGCGAAGAAATAGGCATTAATACTCAATATAATCCTGTCGCAAAGCCCTGGTTAAAACCCTTTGTAGAACGTATGTTCGGCACAATTAACACTGAGTTACTTGACCCGATCCCAGGTAAAACCTTTTCTAACATTTTGCAAAAACATGAATATAACCCCAAAAAAGATGCAATCATGCGCTTTACGACCTTTATGCAGCTATTTCATAAATGGGTAGTAGACGTTTACCATCAAGATGCTGACAGCCGATTTAAGTACATACCAAGCCAATTATGGGATCAAGGCTTTAATACGTTACCACCAACAGTACTGAGTAATGATGATCTTCAACAGCTAGATGTTGTGCTCAGTATTTCAAATCATCGGGTGCTCCGTAAAGGTGGAATAAGGCTAGAAAACTTAAGCTACGACAGTACTGAGCTGGCCAATTATAGAAAGCAATTTAGCCATAAAGTATCTCAAGACGTTTTAATTAAATTAAACCCCGATGATATTTCTTATATATACGTTTACCTTGATAAACTAGAGCACTACATCAAAGTGCCATGTAAAGATCAAGACTATACCCAAGGTTTGAGTTTGAATCAGCATAAAATAAATATGCGCATTCATCGCGACTTTATTTCGAGCTCTATCGATAATGTAGGCTTAGCAAAAGCGCGTATGTTTATTCATAATAAAATTCAAAACGAGTTTGAAGAGTTAAAAAATGCGCCAAAACACTCAAAAGTAAAAGGCGGTAAAGCATTAGCTAAGCATCAAAATGTTAGTAGCGACTCGCAGAAATCAATAGCTCAGAGCGAGCCAGTAGAGCCCAAAAAGGTTACACCTAAAGAGCAACCAACAGATAGCTGGGATGACTTTATTTCAGACTTAGATGGATTTTAATTATGCTGACCGATAAACAAAAAGAAAAGCTGAATGAATTTCGTGATGTATTTATTGAATACCCAATAATAACCACTGTATTTAACGACTTCGACAGATTAAGGCTTGGTAAAGGGTTAGCGGGCGAAAAGCCCTGTATGCTGTTAAATGGCGATACAGGCACGGGTAAAACAGCACTAATAAAACAGTATAAAGAACGCCATTTACCGCAGTTTATTAATGGTGTTATGAATCACCCTGTATTAGTAAGCCGCATACCTAGTAACCCTACGCTAGAATCTACTTTAGCTGAGCTTCTTAAAGACTTAGGGCAAGTAGGCAGCACAGAGCGGAAACTGCGAGTAAATGGTACTCGGTTAACGACATCATTAATAAAGTGCCTAAAAACGTGTGGCACAGAGCTGATAATTATTGATGAGTTTCAAGAGCTAATTGAGCATAACCAAGGTAAAAAACGCCGCGAGATTGCTAACAGATTAAAGTATATTAATGATGAAGCGGGCGTATCGATAGTATTAGTTGGTATGCCGTGGGCAGAAAAAATAGCAGACGAACCTCAATGGTCATCGCGTTTATTGGTAGAGGGCGTTCAAGATTCTGTGTCAGCTTAAAATTTAAAGATCGAGCACGTTATCTAAACGCCCTTTAAAATAAATTGCCAACTGAGATAAACAAAGGCTCCAATTGTGTATGGGCATTGTCCATTTCTCGGTAGCATTTAATATGCCAGCATAAAGCAACTTCAACAAGCTATTTTCATTTGGAAAAGCGCCTTTTGTTTTCGTTAATTTCCTAAACTGACGATGGACTGCTTCCACCGCATTCGTTGTGTATATGACCCTACGTATAGGCTCAGGGTACTTGAAATAGGCTGATAAATTATGCCATTTATTACGCCATGAGTTGATCACTAGCGGATAAGCGTCCCCCCATTTAGCCTCCAGCTCATCAAGTGCTATCTCTGCTGCTTCTTTTGTTGATGCGCGATAAACGGGCTTTAAGTCGGCCATAAATGCTTTTTGATTCTTTGACGCGACATACTTCATTGAATTTCGTATTTGATGAACAATACATAATTGAACTTCTGTCTCGGGAAATATAGCTGCAATGGCTTCTGGAAAGCCTGTTAGCCCATCAACGCATGCAATTAGTATGTCTTTAACGCCTCGATTATTTAAGTCGGTAAGTACCGACAACCAGTAATTAGCGCCTTCATTTTCGGATAAATGCAAGCCAAGTATTTCTTTTTTGCCATGAATATCTAGCCCTAATAACGTATAAACGGCTTTACTAATATAACGGCCATCTTCTTTGACTTTGTAATGAATAGCATCAAGCCACACAATCGGGTAGTGACTATCGAGAGGGCGCTGTTGCCATGCTTTAAGCTCTGGAAATAAGTTTATCGGTCACAGCACTGATGGTGCCAGTGGCGACGTTCATGCCGTACATATCTTCAATGTGCTTATTAATATCACGATAGCTCATCCCCATACTGAACATGGAGAGTATTTTTGAGTCTATTTCGTCACTCAATGTCGTTTGGTTCTTCTTGATGAGCTGAGGCTCAAAGCTACCACTGCGGTCTCTAGGCGTCTCTAGCTCAAAATTGCCAGCAGGTGACTTAATCGTCTTCGTGCTAAAGCCATTTTTACGGTTAGGCGCCTGCTCATTAGCGAGGTGATGTTCAAGCTCAGCCTGGAGCGCTGACTCGGTTAATTGTTTGATAAGTGATGTAAGTACACCATCTTTACCGTTTAGCTTTTTACCTGATTGAAGCGCTTTAACGGCATCTTCGAAGTTGAATTGATTTGTCATGTGTCATTCCTGTTTTTTATCAGTTTAATCAAATGACACAGATTTTTGAACACTCCCGTGTCAACATCAGTAACGTTGAAGCGATTGGATTATTAATCATCCAGACTGAAAGGGGAGTAGCTATCCCCCTGTGTCAGGATAGTTGTCGCCTCTAACTTTTAATAGAGGCAGATAAAAATGAGACGTCGATTTACACAAGAATTTAAAGTTCAAGCGGTTGAAAAAGCATTATCTCAATGTGATGATGT